>CAUEKL010000071.1 GCA_959018215.1 uncultured Gemmiger sp. | reverse complement strand
GGGTGGTGGGGAAGCCTTCGGCATACCGGGTGGGCAGGCAGTAGACATCCGCCTGCTGCATCAGCTGCACCACCTGGTGGTGGGGCAGCGCTCCGGGGGCAAGAGCTCCCAGCTCCCGCAGCCGGTCCCGGTCGGGGCCGTCCCCCACCGCCACCAGCAGGGTGTCGGGCAGGTCCGCCACCGCCCGGGCCAGGGCCACCGCCCCCTTTTCGGGGATGAGGCGCCCCACAAAGAGCACCAGCCGGGTATGGGGTCCCAGCCGCAGCAGGGCCCGCCAGTCGGCGGGTTCCTGCAGGCTCTCCTTCATCAGGGCCATGGGGTCCACGGCGTTGGGCAGGCAGCCTTTGGCGGTGATGCCGAAGGTTTTCAGCCACCGGCACACCGCGGCGGACACCCCGTAAAAATCCGGTCCGGTGCGGCGGATGAGGGCGCAGGCAAGATGCTCATACATCCGTCCGGCCAGGCCTACCACGCCGCCCCCCACCGGCATGTAGCCGGTGGAATGGTCGATGACGATGGCGGGCACCCCGGCCCGGTGCACCGCCCGGGCGGCCAGGACGCTCTGGGTATACATGCGGGTCTGGATGACGCAGAAGTCCGGTCGGGTCTCCGCCAGAAGCCGGCGCAGGGCCCGGGCCCCCGACGGGCGCACCACCGGGAACCGCCCCTTCATCACCGGCCACACCGGCAGGCGGCGGATCTCGATGTGGTTTTCGTCGCTTTCCCGGGCAGGCAGACCGGGCAGGGCGCTGGTCACCACCACGGCACAGTCTCCCTCCCGTGCGGAACGCAAAGCCAGGTTCCAGGTATACCGTTCCACCCCGCCCACGGTGGGCAGGTACTGGGCGGAAAAATACAGGATGGTCACGGGCAGCCTCCTACAATCGGGTCACCGTGCCAGGATGACCAGCATAATGTTCAATAGCACCCCGAAGTTCACCGCGCACAGCCCGCACACCAGGCGGGAAGCGGCGGTGTCGGCGTCGGCGGCCAGGATGTGCCGGGGAGCGCACACCAGCAGCGCCAGGGGCAGCACCGGCAGCAGATACCGTCCCTGCAGGCCGTAGACGGTCTGGTAATAGGTGGGGGTCCAGACGATGCACCCGGCCAGGGCCAGGGCGCAGCAGGCCAGCACCGCCCCCACGCACCAGGCCCGGTAGTGCCCGGCGGGCAGGCGGTCGTATTCGGTATCCCGGCGGGCGGGCAGGGCCGCAAAGGCCAGCAGCCCGTACAGGGAGATGACCCAGCCCCAGGCCAGTTCCACCGAGTTGTAGCTGAGCAAACCGCCCACCAGGCCGCGGATGTATTCATCCGTATTGTACACGGCGGTGCGCACCACCAGCAGAACGGTGGCGGGCAGATGGGTCAGGATATACCCGGGTGTGTAGGTGACCTGGTCCTCGGCGGAAGCCACGCTCTGGCTTTCCCGCACGGCCCGGGCCGCCTCCACCTTCTCCACCAGCAGCTGCCGGTCCAGAGGATAGTGGTCGGCATCCTCCATGCCGATGGTCACACCGCAGGCGGTGAGTTCATTCACGCCCTTGGCCTCGGTATAGCAGGCCTTGAAGAAGTTCACCCGGCCCTGGTCCCGCACCACGCCGATGGACCAATCGCAGTACAGATCCTCGCCGTAGTAGGTCAGGGTGGCGGCCCGGATGAAGTCCGCATCGGTGAAGGAGCTCTGTTCCATCTCGCTGGGGCTGAAGAAGAAGCTCTGCCCCAGTTCGGCGGCGCTCACGTCCCCGTCCACCAGGGCCTGGGCCCAGAACGCCACTTCCGCGTCAGACACGTCCTCGGTCAGGCCGCCGCAGTAGAACAGCCGCCGCACAAAGGCTTCGGGGGTGTGTTCCATATACTCATCCGGCACCGCCAGCAGGTAGTCTTTCAGGGGACCTTCCCCCTTGTCGTACTTGGCCCCGGGGGCCGCATGGGCCAGGGGCTGTACTGCCGTGGTGTCGGCCTGGGTTTCGGCGGTGGTTTCGGCGGATTCTGCCGCCGGCACCGTCTCCTGGGTGCCGCTGTGCAGAAGCCCGGTGAGCATGGCACTGTTCAGCGCCAGCGCCAGCACGCAGCAGGCCGCCAGATACACCCCCTTTTTCACCAGAGGCCGGGTCCCCAGCCGCCTGCCCGGAATGAGCAGGAAGAGCGCCGCCAGGGGCAGATACACCACCTTGGCGGGGGCCAGCAGCACCCCGGCCGCCCCCAGACCCACCAGATGGGGCAGGGTGACGGGGTGGCCCTCATCCGCAAAGACCGCCTGCATGCACAGGGAGGTAAAGACGAAGGCCAGGCCCAGCAGCAGGGCATCCCGGCTGAAAGAGGCGGCCAGGTGCAGGGTCATGGGCAGCAGGGCTGCCGCCGCAAACACCCGCCGCCCGAAGGGCGCGAACCGCACGGCCAGGCTGGCCAGCACCGCAAAGGCCAGCAGGTTGGCCAGCCGCCCCAGCATGAGCACCGGCACAAAGCCCAGGTGCAGCACAAAGCCCAGGAACACCGCCGCCGCGCTGACCACATACAGGGTGGGGTTGCGGTCGGTCTGGTATTCGTTGAGCTCGGTATGGCTGTCAAAGCTGTCCGGGCTGGCGGTAAACAGATTGTCCGCCAGCTCCTGCCAGGTAAAGACGGTGGTGTTTTCGTCCTGGAGCAGGGCGTTGGTGTCGTGTTCCCGGCGGTAGCTCATCTCGATGGGCACGTTGCCCATCCGCCAGTCGTCGTCGCTGAAGAAGTTGGCCCAGCGGCAGGCCAGGGTAAAGGACTGGTTGATGTGGTATTTTTCGTCCGGGGCGGCGTAGGGCGGCAGCACCACGCTGTACAGAAGCCCGAAGGCCACCGCCAGCACCAGCACCAGCCGGTGCAGGGGCAGTTTGCGGCGCAGGGCCGTGCGCACCCCGAAAAAGACCAGCAGGGCCGCCAGCACCGCCACCCCCAGGAAGAATTTGTCCAGAAATCCGCCGATGGTGCGGTAGGTCACGATGAGGGAGAGGGTGGCATCCTGGGTTTGGCCCCCGAAGGTATAGGTTTCCTCCCACAGGGCGGCCCCGTCGGAGGTGCCCACGCACAGCCGCCCGGCGCCGGTATATTCGGGGGTCAGGGTCAGGCAGTAATGCCCGCCCAGCTTGCCGGCCACCGCCTTGTCCAGGCCCAGGCCGGTGTACTGCCCGGGGACGATGAGGCTCATGTCGCCCCAGGAGGTGGCCAGCACCTCGCCGGTGTCGGCGTCGGTGAGGGTCACGTTCAGGGTGCCGGCGGGCTGTTCCCCGCTGGTGCCAAAGACCACCGCCACCGCCAGCAGGTCCTCCTCATAAGAGAAGGTCTGGCTGACGCTCTGGCCCTCCTCAATGGGAGCGCTCATCAACGTATAGTCGTCACTGATTTTCTGGGACAGGCTTTTCTGGGTATTGCCCCGCACCACGGCCAGCCACAGCCCGGCGGCCACCGCCAGGCAGAGGAGCAGTGCCCCCAGGGCCAGGGCGGTATCCCGGTGTTCCTGAACCAGTTTGCGCAGTTTTCCGGTCATACAGGGTTCTCCCTCTTTGTCTCAATGCCGAACGCCCGGTGCAGGGCCTGGTCCAGGCGGCCTTCCCGGCGCAGGAATTCCTCAATGGCTTCCCGCACGGCCCCTTCCCCGCCTTTTCTTTTGCCCACATAGTCCGCCCGGGCGGCCACGGCGGCCGCCGCGTCGGCGGGGCAGGCCACAAAGCCGCACAGGGCCATGGCGGGCAGGTCGTTCCAGTCGTCCCCGCAGTAGGCCACCTGTTCCCGGGCAAGGCCATGTTCCGCCATAAACTCCTGCAGGAAAGCGGCCTTGTCCTTCACGTTCTGGTACACATAGTCGATGTGCAGGTCGGCGGCGCGGCGGCGCACCGCCTCGCACTCCCGCCCGGTGCAGATCATCACCCGCACCCCGGCGGCCCGGGCGGCCACAATGCCCGCCCCGTCCTTGATGGCAAATTTTTTCAGTTCGTTGCCGGTGGCGTCGTAGTAGACGCCGCCGTCGGTCATGGTCCCGTCCACGTCCAGCACCAGCAGTTCGATCATGGTTTGCCTCCGGTTCAGGCGTTCATCAGGTTGGCGTACTCACTGGGGGTGACAAAGCCGATGGGCAGTCCCCCGGCCTGGATGGCCCGCAGGGCCGCCGCCACCTGGGCGTTGTAGGCGGCGCCCCGGTCGGTGTGGGTGTGCAGACGGCCCTCGGCGTAGGCGTTCTTCCCTTCCCGGTAGCCGTCGGCCCCGGCCAGCAATGCCTGGGAAGCCCCGCACAGACGCAGCAGACGCAGCAGCATGAGCACGCTGTTGCCCGCCGGGGCATCGGCGGCGCACAGCCGGTCATAGTTGACGGTGAGGGGGTTGTCGGTGCGCAGGTTGCTGGTGAGCACCGCCGGGCAGGGCAGGCTGTCGATCTTGTCGTACCGCTTGCTGGAGGAGAAGAAAGCATAGTCCGGGGTGCAGAAGTCCGGGCAGAAGTTGGCGGAGATCACCACATCCGCCCCGGCCTTGCCCGCGGCCGCCCGGCCTTCGGGGGTGCCCAGGGTGGCGCCGGGGGCCAGCACCAGCACCTTCTTGCCCGCCAGGGCGGCGCGCAGGGTCTCCAGGGCGGCGGTATCGTCGATGCGGCGGCTCTGGTAGTCCTTGTACAGCCCGTCGGCGTAGGCGGCGTCAAAGACGGTGGCCTTGGACCGGTCCAGCTTGGCCAGGATGTGGTTGATGTCCCGGTTGGTCAGGTCCCCTTTTCCCAGGAAATGCTCGGCGTAGTTGCGGTGCAGGTTATACCGGGCAGAGAGGAAGTAGGCCGGGGTGTAGCCCCACTGGGTCTCCCCTTTCAGGGGGGCGATGTGGTCCTGGATGGCGTCCATGAGCTCGTCAATGTCGTAGCCCATGCCCAGGGTATCGTTCATATAGTCGGCCACCAGCTCGATGGGCAGGTTGCCGGGGATGCGGCCCATGCCCAGCAGGCTGGCGTCCACGGTGGTGTCCCGCAGCAGGTGCTTGTCCAGGAATTCCTGGGCCAGGCAGAAGCTCAGGGCCATGTTCTCGTGCAGATGCAGCCCCACCCGGATCTCCGGGTCCAGGTTGTGGTCCACCAGGCTGACGATCCGCTCCAGGTCCCGGCGGCGCATGCTGCCGAAGGTATCCACGATGGAGAACTGGTACGGATGGATGGCATTCACCTGGTCCAGGATCCACAGGATGTCCTTGTCCTCATACCCCATGATGTTGATGGGGTTGATGGACAGCTTGTACCCCCGGGCCTTGACCTCCCGGGCAAAGTCCATGCCTTCCCGGATGTCGTAGTCGTGGGCGGTGATGCGGATGAGCTCGATGCCGTGGCCCTCGTAGGGGGAGAGCTGGGCAATATCGTAGTTGGAGCGCATGGCCATGCCGGTGTACATGGTGTGGCCGGTGTGCTCGGGCAGCAGGCGGTTGAGCTCCTCGATGGTGCGGCAGACGGTCACATCGGGGTCGTATTTGTCCACATTGCGCAGGAATCCCACTTCCACCATGTCCACCCCGGCGCGGGTCAGGGTAGCGATGATATCCCGGGCGGCGGAGAATCCCCAGCGCCAGTTGTTCACATACCCGCCGTCGCGCAGGGTGCAGTCCAGCAGTTTGGTGTTTGCCATAAGAAAAATACCTCGTTTTTCGCTTATTCGGGGTGTGTTTCGGAAAGAGTGCGGCGGACCAGGTCCAGGTCCTTGGGGGTGTCCACGCTCACCGTCTTGTAGGGGCTCTTGATGGCATGCACCTTGTGCCCGTGCTCGATGAAGCGCATCATATCGTTTTCCTCCGCCAGTTCCAGGGCGGATTTGGGGGTATCGTGGTAGAACTGCAGGGCCTTGCGGCTGTACAGCTGGATGCCGGTGACCTTCTCGTACTCAAAGTCCAGGGTCCCTTTGGGGTACGGGATGGGGCTGCGGGAGATCATGAGGATCTCCCGGGCGGCGTTGGTGACCACCTTCTGGTTGGAAAAATCCACCACGTCCGCCGGGTGGGTCATGACGTTGGTGAGCACCGCCACATAGCAGGGGTCCTCCGGCAGGCTTTCGGGCAAAATCAGGTCGAAGGCCTTCACGTTGATGAGGGGTTCATCCCCCATGACCTGCAGGTAGAGGTCGGCCTCCAGCTTGGTGGAGACCTCCCAGATCCGCCCGGTGGGGGTGTCGTGGTCGGGGCTGGTCATCAGGCAGTTCATGCCGTAGGTCCGGCAGGCGGCTTCGATGCGCTCGTCGTCGGTGGCAATGACCACATCGGACAGGGCGGCGCACTTTTTGGCTTCGTTGTACACCCACCAGATCATGGGTTTGCCCAGGATATCGGCCAGAGGCTTGCCCGGCATGCGGGAGCTCTGGTAGCGGGCGGGAATGACGGCAACGGTTTTCATATAAAACGCGACCTTTCGTTTATTCAGGTTCGGCAGTCTGGGACACAAGGGCCCGGGCGTCCTCCAGGGAAACGAAGATGTTTTCCTGGGCGGCGGTAAAGCCCCGCAGCACCCAGCTCTGCACCGTGACCGCCCGGCGGAATTTGCCGGGCAGGCAGAAGTTCAGCACCTCGCTGGGCATGGTGCGCTCCAGCACGGTGGCACCGGGAAAGAGCGCCGTGTAGTCGGTGTCGTCCCGGGGATGGGTCTTGATGAACAGGGGGCCTTGGGTGTATTTTGCGGCCACAGCCTGGAAGATGGCATCCTGCTCGGCCTGGTCCATGAGCCCGTCCTGCACAAAGCTGCGGGGCAAAAGCAGGGTGGCCCCGGCGTAGGTGGCCGGGTCCTCGGGCAGCGGCCGGGAGACAAACACCCGGCGCACGGCGGCCTTTTCTTCGGCCGTCAGGTTGGCCAGCAGTTCCCGGGCGCTGAAAGGCCGCAGCTTTTCCCGGGGAAAGAGGGTGCATTGGTCCGGGTCCTCGCTCTCCACGGCGGCGCAGGCGGGGCTGTCCCCCCAATAGAGGTAGGGGCGGCGGGCAAAGTCCGCCGCGGCCCGCTGTTCGGTCAAAAGGTGCTGGTCCGGGTCCAGGGTGCCGCCCACCGTGTCCTCACACAGGGTATACCCGGCCCGGCAGTCCTGGAGATACCGCCCGGCCACGCTCCAGTCATTGCTGATGCGGATGGTGCCGTAGGCGTTCTTGTCCAGCTTCGGCCCTACTCCGGCCTTTTCATAGGCACGGCGGTTGCGGAAATGTCCCAACGGCCCGGTGACGATGCCTTGCCAGCGGGATTCGTGGAGGACCGCCACCTCGCCGAAGGCGCCGTCCAGCTTGCCGGAAGCGGCCAGGGCGTCGGCGCCGGGGATCTGCTCACTGAGCCAGACGGCCTGGCCGCCCCCCGCCCGCAAAGCCCGCACCAGGGCAAGGAGCAGGTGGTAGGCGGTGTGGCAGATGTACAAATCGGGTTTTGCCATGCTCACGCCTCCGCAGTGGTGTCCAGCACCTGGACCGGCGGGAAGTGGATGCGGCCCCAGCCCGCGGCCCATTCGGGCATGGACAGGTCGGCGTTGGTCACCTCAAAGGCGAACTCGGTCACCGGCTTGTCCAGGCAGACGGCCTGGGCCAGGGACCCGTCGAACACGTCGATATAGAAGAAGTACTGGCCCTCACTCAGCAGGGAGGGGTCAAAGGTGAAGTCGGTGGTGTAGAGCTTGCCGGGCACGGCGGGGCCCAGGTCCACCGGGTGGGTGATGCCCACGGGGGTGGAGTCCCGGAAATGGAGGTTCAGCTTCATGTTCACCCCGGAGAAGGGTTCCGCCACCCGCCAGGTGATGCGCACCCGCACCTTTTCCTTGTCCTCAAAGACGCTGGATTCCTTGTCCAGGAAGTCCAGGGTCTCCAGACGCAGCCGCTTGCCGGCGCTGCCGGTCATGCGGGACACATGGGTCAGGTCGTAGTGGACCACGTTCACGTCGGTGGTCTCCATATACACGGCGATGGCCTTTTCCACGTCCCCGTCAAAGATGACCTTGCCCTTGTCCAGCACCACGCACCGGGTACACAGCTGCCGGATGGTGGACATGTTGTGGCTGACGTACAGCACGGTACGGCCTTCCTGCCCGGCCACGTCGCTCATTTTTCCCAGACATTTCTGCTGGAACTTCATATCGCCCACGGCCAGGACCTCGTCCATGACCATGATCTCACTGTCCAGGTGAGCGGCCACCGCAAAGGCCAGCTTGACGAACATGCCGCTGGAATACCGCTTGACCGGAGTGTCGATGAACTCCCCGCACTCGGAAAATTCGATGATCTGGTCCAGCTTGGCGTCCACTTCCGCCTTGGTCATGCCCAGGATGGCGCCGTTCATATAGATGTTTTCCCGGCCGGTCATCTCATTGTTGAAGCCGGTGCCCACTTCCAGCATGCTGGCCACCCGGCCCCGCAGCCGGATCTCCCCTTCGGTGGGGGCGGTGATGCGGGACAGGATTTTCAGCAGGGTGCTCTTGCCGGCGCCGTTGCGGCCGATGATGCCCAGGGCTTCCCCCTGGTAGACGGTCAGGTCCACCCCGTTCAGGGCCATGAAGGTCTGGCCGAAGAGGCGGCTGTCGGTGCCGATGACGGTGTTGGGGTCCTCCTTGCCGCGGACCCGGGCCCACCAGCTCTGCAGGTCGTGGGTGAGGGTGCCGCCGCCGATCTGGCCCAGCTTGTACTGTTTTTTCAGGCCCGATACCTGAATGACCGGGCGTTTTTCGCTTGCCTGTGCCATGGGCTCCTCCTTACACCGTATCCATAAAGGTCTTTTCAATCCGGCTGAACAGGATGATGCCCAGCGCCAGCGCCGCCAGGGTGAACACCACGCTGTATACCAGCCCGCCCACACTCACGGTGCCGGTGCCCAGGGTGGCCATGCGGAAGACCTCGATGGGGGCGGTCATGGGGTTGAGGGTCATCAGCGCCCGCAGGCGAGGGCTCTCGCTCAGGCTGGACAGGGGGTAGACCACCGGGGACACATACATCCACAGCTGCACCCCGAAGCCCACGGCGATGGCCAGGTCCCGGTATTTGGTGGTCAGGCTGGACACGATGATGCCCACGCCCAGGCCCAGCAGCATGACTTCCAGGATGACCAGGGGCAGAGCCGCCAGCCAGGGGGTCAGGTGCATCTCGGCCCCGGTGAGGGCAAAGCCCACCCAGAACAAAGCGTACATGATGAACTGGATGAAGAAGTTGATGAGGCTGGTCAGCGCCTGGCTGATGGGGGTGGTCAGGCGTGGGAAGTAGACCTTGCCGAACACCTGGCTGTTGGCCACGAAGGTGTTGGCAGTGTTGTTGATGCAGCTGGAGAAGAAGGTCCACACCGTGTTGCCCGCCATATAGAAAAGGAAGGAGGGAGAGCCGTCGGTGGAAAGTCCTGCCAGCCCGCCGAAGACCACGTTGAACAGCACGGTGGTGATGAGGGGGTTGAGGATGATCCAGGCCGGGCCCAGCACGGTCTGTTTGTACAGCACGGTAAAGTTGCGCTTGACGAACATGAGGGTCAGGTCGCGGTAGCGCCAGAGTTCGGCCAGGTCGATGTCGAACCAGCCGGTGCGGGGGCGTATGATGGTGGTCCAGTCTTCCTCCGGCACGGCCGGGGACTGGGGACGATAGTCAGCCATAGAAATGTATCCTTCCTGTTGGAGGCGGCTTGGATTGATAAAAGAGTGCAGTCCGCCAATCATAGTGTTTATTCTACCATGTTTGGCCGTAAAATACAATCGCCGCCCCGGGCGCGGGCGGAAAGCCCGGCGGGGCGGCGCGGTTGTCAGGGCGGGGAAAAACCGGTATACTGGGATACGGAACCGGGGTCCGCCCCGGGGAGAGGAGTTTTCAACTATGCGCAGAAAAGACCGCGAAGTGACGGATTTTGCCCGGATGCTTTCCATTTTGCAGGACTGCGACTGCTGCCGCTTGGGGTTGGTGGAGAACGGTGAGGCCTATATTGTGCCGCTGAACTTCGGCTATGACGCCGACGGGGACAGCCTGACCCTGTATTTTCACAGTGCCGCCCAGGGGCGCAAGATCGACCTGGTGCCCACCCAGAAGCTGGTGGCCTTTGAGGCGGACACCGGCCACCAGATGGTAGCGGGCCCCGAAGCCTGCGATTATACCTGCCTGTACAGCTGTGTCATGGGCAAGGGGGAGCTGACCCTGCTCACCGACGATGCCGACCGCCGCCACGCCCTGGAGCGGGTCATGGCCCACTACACCGGCCGGGAAGGCTGGGAGTATATGCCCCAGTATTACAATCATATGGCCATGCTGCGCCTGACCGTGCGGGAGTGGAGCTGTAAGGTGCATGACTGAAGTTTTTTGGCAAGGTTGTCGCTGACCAGGCCGCGCTCCACCGTTTTATAACCGCCTTACCGGATACGCCATTTCAAATCTATTCCTTGCTCACCGGCCCCAGCCGGTGAGTAGGCCGTCGTGAGGTGGCCGCATCTCCGGGTCCAGGGCCGCAGCCCTGGTCGGCGTCCACCGCATCGAAACGGTGGGACTTTTCGCTTCCTTTTGGTCACAAAAGGAAGGACACCCCGG
>CAUEKL010000070.1 GCA_959018215.1 uncultured Gemmiger sp. | reverse complement strand
ATACAATTAGTATACTAAGAACAAAATAAGGTTCAAGTACGCAGAATATTTGTACCTGGTACGAAAAATCATACCAACGGGGAGAAGGAAAATCCATGAATCAGGCCATGACCTACGAGGAATTTCAGCGCCGGGTGAGCAGTGTCATTTTAACGGAAAACGGAAACTGCCCGGTCACGCCGGTGATCCGGATGCTTCAGGGAAAATGGAAGCTTCAGATCATTTATGAATTGTGTATTCAATCGCCCATGCGGTTTGGAGAACTGAAAAAGATGCTGACCCCCATTACCAATACCATGCTGACCAATGCGCTCAAAGAGCTGGAAGGGGACGGGCTGGTGCATCGGGAACAGTACAATGAGATCCCGCCCAGAGTGGAGTACTCTTTGACGGAAAAGGGCCGGGATCTCTTACCGGTTTTCTACGCCATCTCCCAGTGGGGAATGAAGTATATTCCCTGAGCCAAGGCACGGAAAGAAATTCGGAAAAAAGCTGCCAAATACCGGAGCGGTTGCCGCATGGCTTCCGCTCCGGTATTTTTGGTGTTTCTGGTGCCGAACAGGCATGAAAAAACGGCTCACCTGGGAAATGGAAGGGCGGAAGGAGCCAGGAAGCGGAGTGCCGTCCGTGAACAACGTGCGGCTGCCAGATTTTTCGGGGGGCCTTTAGGGCGCGGGGGTGATTCCGGCAAATCGGGATGCCGGGCCGGCCGCCTGCACGCAGCAAGGAAAAGTCCCTGCGCCGGGAATCTTCCGCAGCGCGGGAGGGGTTAAGAGGCCGATTTTTCCCGGTGGCGATAGTCGCTGGGGGCACAGCCGCAGCTCTTTTTGAACAGTTTGGAGAAGGCCATCCCGTCGTCAAACCCCATGGACCCGGCAATGACGGCCACCGGCAGGTCGGTGGTGCGCAGCAGTTGGCAGGCCTTTTGCAGTTTCAGGTTCAGCAGGTACTGCTTGGGAGTCACACCGTATTTTTCGTGAAAGACCCGGGTCAGGTAGTTGGGGTGAACGCCCAGATTGTGCGCTACCTCCTTGAGCTTCAGTTTCTCGGAGTAGTTCACATCCAGGTAGAACTTGGCCTCATCTGCCACCGAATTCTTGCCCCAGTACCGCTCGTCGAACCCGGCGTCCTGGAACAGTTCTCCCAGCACTTGCAGCAGGATACCGTTGCCCTTGAAATACCGGGCGGTGGCGGTGCCTTCCAGGGCCAGTACCTGCCCGATGAGCGCACGGTATTTTTCGGTATCCAGCCCGTGCAGTACGTAGGGCTCCGGGGAGGAGGCGATGAGCTGGTAGGTATACATCTGGGAGTTGATACCCAGAAAATTGATCCAGGTATAGCACCAGGGATCAGCCGTGTCGGCGGCATAGTAGGCAATTTTGCCGGAAGGGATCAGAAAGGCATCCCCCGCCCCCAGCTGAAAGGTGTGTCCGTCAATTTCCAGAATTCCTTTCCCGGACAGGATAAAATGGATCAGCTGGTAGGAGCGGTAGATCGGGCCGTAGTGATGCCCCGGCGCACAGGCTTCGTATCCCGCGCTGTACAGCGACAGATCGGAAATCTGTTTCTGCTGCAGGGTGTGGCGGGTCTCTTTGTATTCGATCATAAGGTCAGTATAGCATAAAAAGTTTGTTTTTTCCATATCTTGCTGGGCTATTTCCATGGCGGAAACAGCATTGCTGTGGTTTAATAAAAGCACAGAAAAACAACACAACCAAGCAAAGAAAGGGGACTGACCCTTGCCTATCTCCAAAAAACAAAGCTGGCATATCGAACCGCCCTGGGGACTGCTCAATGATCCCAATGGTTTGGTTTGGTATAAAGGAAACTACTATGCCTTTTTCCAGTGGAACCGTTTTGCCAAGGACCACTCCAACAAGGCCTGGGGCTTTGCCACCTCGCCGGATCTGGTGCACTGGCAGTTCCGGGGCAGCGCTCTGCTGCCCGACCAGCCCTACGACGCCCAGGGCGTCTACTCGGGTAGCGCCCTGGAAAGGGACGGAAAGCTCTGCCTCTACTATACCGGCAACGTCAAACAGCAGGGACGGCGCATCAGCCGCCAGTGCCTGACCGTCAGCGAAGATGGCCGACACTTCCGCAAACTGGGCCCCGTACTGACCACCCCGGCGGGGTACACCGAGCATTTCAGGGACCCCAAAGTGGTGCCTGCCCCTCAGGGAGGCTATGCCATGGTCCTGGGGGCTCAGCGGCAAAACGGCCTGGGGGCGGTGGTGCTGGCCACCTCACAGGATGGCGTCCACTGGGCGCCCGGCGAGGCGATCGGGCTATCCGCGGAATACCAGATGATCGAGTGCCCGGACCTCTTCCAACTGGAGGGCGCGCCGGTCCTGCTCTACTGCCCCCAGCACCGGGACAACGCCGCCGACACCTGCCGGGATTCCTTCTCGGTGGGGCGGATGCTGGGCGATTGGCCCGATACCGCCTGCCCCATGGATCTGGATACCGGCTGGCAGCGGCTGGACGAAGGGTTTGACTTCTACGCGCCCCAGACCTTCCCCACACCGGATGGCCGCCGCGTTCTGTTTGGATGGATGTCCCGGCTGGAGGGAGAGGCCGAAACCGCCTTCGGGGCCGGGGAACCCCGCCTTCATTGCCTGACCATGCCCCGGGAACTGGTCCGCCGCGGACAGCACATCTGTCAGCGGCCGGTGCGGGAGCTGCGGGAACTGCCGGGCACCCCGGTGCCGGAGGAAGCAACCGGAACCGGATGCCTCTACCGCCCGGCCCGGCGGGCCTTCCGGTTCACAGCGGGCAAACTTGACCCCGGACACGACCTGGAACTCACCCTGCATGAGGGAGAGTGGTCCTTCCGCTATGATGCCGCCGCCCACACCGCCGCGGTGCAGCGCCGCCGCTGGACCGATGGGGGCACCGACATCCGCACTGTATCACTGCCCGCGCTCACTTCGCTGGAACTCTGGTGCGACCAGTCCAGCGCCGAACTGTTCCTCAATGACGGCGAGCTGGTTTTCTCGGCCCGCATCTGTCCCACTGCACAGCAGCCGTCCCTGCTGGCAGCGGGCCTGACCCAGGAAAGCCCGGCACGGCTTGCCCTGCTGCCGGAAGATTTATACCGCTTGATCCCCAAGGAGGAGGAAAAACAATGACAGAAAAAGAGATTGCCCAGGCCCTGATCCCGCTGGTGGGCGGCAGGGAAAACATCCTCTCGGTGATGCACTGTGCCACCCGGCTGCGCATTGTCGTCAGCGACAAGGACAAGATCCAGGTCAAGGAAGTGGAGAACCTGGACAAGGTGAAAGGTTCCTTCTTCAACGCCGGTCAGTACCAGATCATCTTTGGTACCGGGCTGGTCAACCGCGTCTATGAGGCGGTCATGAACGAACTGGGCCTGCAGCCCGAGGCCGCCGTGGACGACAAGCCCGCCAAGCCGGTTACCGGCAACCGCTTCCAGCGTGCCATCCGGATGTTCTCCGACGTGTTCGTGCCCATCATCCCGGTGCTGGTGGCCACCGGCCTCTTCATGGGCCTGCGGGGGCTGCTCACCCAGGAGGCGGTGCTGGGCGTCTTCGGCATGACCCCCGACGACATCCCCCAGCAGCTCCTGCTCTTTACCCAGATCCTCACCGATACCGCCTTCGCCTTCCTGCCGGCCCTGGTCTGCTGGTCCACCTTCAAGAACTTCGGCGGCAGCCCGGTCATCGGCATTGTGCTGGGCCTGATGCTGGTCAGCAACAGCCTGCCCAGCGCCTACGATGTGGGCTCCGGCGCGGCGGAACCCCTGACCTTCTTCGGCTTCATCCCGGTGGCCGGGTACCAGGGCTCGGTGCTGCCCGCTTTCGCCACCGGCGTGCTGGCGGCCAAGTTTGAAAAGTTCCTGCGCAAGCATGTGCCGGATGCCATCGACCTCATTGTCACCCCCTTCCTGACCCTGCTGGTGGGCATCCTCATGGCCATGTTCGTGCTGGGACCCATCCTGCACATGGTGGAAAACGGCGTCCTCTTCGTGGTGGAAGGCCTGCTCACCCTGCCCATGGGCATCGGCGGTCTGATCTACGGCAGCTTCGGCCAGCTGCTGGGCATCTTCGGCATCCATCATATCCTCAACTTCCTGGAGATCAGCATGCTGGCCAAGGACGGCTGGAACTACCTGAACCCCATCGGCACCTGCGGCAACGTGGCCCAGGCGGGCGCCGTGCTGGCGGTGGCCATCAAGGCGACCTCTGCCAAGACCAAGCAAATCGCCTACCCGTCCTGCCTGTCCGCCCTGCTGGGCATTACCGAACCGGCGGTCTTCGGCGTCAACCTGCGCTTTGTCAAACCCTTCGTCATGTCCATGATCGGCGGCGGTGTGGGCGGTTTCCTGGCCTCCCTCTTCGGCCTGCGCGCCACTGGTATGTCCATCACCGGCATCCCCGGCACCCTGCTTTATCTCAATGAGCAGCTGCCTATGTACATTCTCGTCAACGTGGTAGCCTTCGCCGTGGCCTTTGTACTCACCTGGCTGTTCGGCTTCAACCACAAAATGGAGCAGGCATGAGTATCTGTTTTGATGAATCCCGGGGCACCGTCCACCTGACCAACGGACGCATCAGCTATGTGATGCAGCTGCTGGACGGCCGGTACCTGCTGCACCGTTACTTCGGCCCGGCCCTGCGCCGCTGGCGGGGCACTGGCGTGCCCCAGCCCGCCAAGCGCAGCTATACCACCGAGTACGGCGATACCCACCTCTACTTCGATGCCCTGCCCTGGGAATTCCCTGCGGCAGGCCGGGGCGACTACCGTCGCCCCGCTTTTTCGGTGACCGGGCGTACCGGTGCACCGGTTTCCGAGCTGGTCTTCCGTGGCTGGCGGATTCTGGACAAAAAGCCGGAATCCGATACGCTGCCGGTGACCTTTGCGGCGGCAGGGGAGAGCGAGACCCTGGCGGTGGACTGCTTCGACGAAGTGGCGGGGGTCACCCTGACTCTCTATTACACCATCTTTGCCGATGGGGATGTCATCGCCCGGCAGCAGCGGATTGTCAACACCGGCCCGGCGCCGGTGCGCATCACCAACCTGCAAAGCGTTTCCCTCCCCCTGCCTGCCGCATCCTATGATTTCCTGACCCTCTACGGCTGCCATGCCCGGGAAGCCCAGCAAAGTCGGGTGCCCCTCCATCAGGGGGTGCAGGCGGTGGGCAGCCGGTACGGTTCCAGCAGCCCCCGGCACCAGCCCTTCTGGGCGGTGCTGGACCCGGCCGCCACCGAGACTGCCGGTGCCGTCTACGGCTGCATGCCGGTGTACAGCGGCAACTTCAACGCCGTGGTGGAGCAGGACGCTTTCGGGGCGGTGCGGGCCCAGATGGGCCTGGGGGATGAGAGCTTCACCTGGACCCTGGCACCCGGGGAAAGCTTCGAGACCCCCGAAGCCCTGCTGACCTACAGCGGTCGGGGCCTCAACGGGATGAGCCATAATTTCCACACTACCCTGCGCCGTCACCTGCTGCCGCCCCGCTGGCGGGGCGTGCCCCGGCCCATCCTCCTCAATTCCTGGGAAGGAATGTACTACGATGTGAGCCTGGAAAAGATCGAGACCCAGGCACGCCTTGCCAAGGAACTGGGCATGGAACTGTTTGTGCTGGACGACGGCTGGTTCCGCAAGGGCAACGACAGCCGCTCCTCCATGGGGGACTGGTGCTGCAACACCGCCAAGCTGCCCGGCGGCATTGAAGCCGCCGCCGACCTGGTCCATGGCCTGGGGCTGAAATTCGGTCTGTGGTTTGAGCCGGAGGCCGTCAGCCGGGACAGTGACCTCTGGCGGGCCCATCCCGACTGGATCTTGCAGGTGCCGGGGCTGGAGCCCCGGGAGGGCCGCCATGAATATCTTCTGGACCTGGGCCGGGGGGAGGTGCGGCAGTATCTGCTGGATACACTGCACCGGTATCTGGGCACCGGCAAGATCGACTATATCAAATGGGACATGAACCGCCCCCTGACCGATGTGGCTTCGGCGGCACTGCCCGCCGAACGCCAGGGGGAAGTGTCTCACCGGTACATTCTGGGCCTGTATGAGCTTCTGCGGCAGATCACCCAACGCTACCCGGAGGTCCTCTTTGAGGGCTGTTCCAGCGGCGGGGCCCGGCTGGACGCCGGAATGCTGGCTTATTTTTCCCAGAACTGGACCAGCGACAACACCGACGCCCGGGACCGCACCGACATCCAGGCCGGGTTCAGCCTGCTCTATCCGCCGGAGGTGCTGGGGGCCCATGTAAGTATCACCCCCAACCACCAGACCGGCCGCACCACCCCGCTGGAAACCCGGTTCGCGGTGGCGCAGCTCTTCAATCTGGGGTATGAGCTGGACCTGACCCGCTGCACCCCGGAAGAACGCACCGCCATCGCCGCCCAGGTGGCCCGGGCCAAGGCCCGGCGGGACTGGCTGATGCAGGGCACCTTCTGGCGCCACCCGGTGACCCGCCCGGGCGACCGGATGGCCTCGATAGTCAGCGCCGACCAAAGCCGGTGCCTGGCAGTGATCTTCCGCACCCTCTACGACCCGCTGGGCGAGCAGGCGGTTTTCCGGTTCTGCGGTCTGGACCCAGCCCGGGAGTACCGGGACGCCGAGACGGGGCAGATCTACGGCGGGGACGAACTCATGGAAGCGGGCCTGACGCTGCCGCCCTGCAAGCAGGACTTTACCACCCGCACCGTCTTTCTTTGTGCGGAAAGCTGAGGAGGAACCATGGCCATCCGACTGCTGATCAGTGATCTGGACGGCACCCTGCTGGGGCCGGAAGGACACATCACCCCCCGAACGGCCGAAGCCCTGCAGCGGGCCCGGCGGGCGGGCATCCCCCTGCTGGCGGCCACCGGCCGCAGCTGGAAAACCGCTTCTCCCTTGCTGGCCGAGGCCGGTGTGGCGGCGGAGTTCGTGCTGCTCAACGGCGCGGAAGCCCGCACCGCCCGGGGCGAACTGCTGCGGGCGGTCTGCCTGCCGCCGGCGGCCGCCCGGCATGCGGTGGCGGTGCTGCGGCGGTATGACCTGGGGTTTGAAGTCAATACCGACGGGGGAGATTTCACCACCGATACCGAACTGTGCCCCACGGCGCAACCCCTTCCGCGGCTGGCCGCTTTCTGGGCCCGGCAGCCGCAGGTGCGCAAGATCTTTGCCTTTTCCCAAAATCCCGATGCCCTGGCCCGTGCCCGTCAGATGCTGCAGACCCGGCCCGATATGACCGTGACCACTTCGGCCCCCTGGAATCTGGAAGTCACCGCCCGGGAAGCCCAAAAGGGGAACACGGCCCGGTGGATGGCGGAGCGATACGGCATCCTTCCGGACCAGGTGCTGGTGTTCGGGGACGGGTGCAATGACCGGAGCCTCTTCCGTGCCTTTGTGCATACCCGGGCTATGGGCAACGGGGACCCGGCCCTGCGGGCGCTGGCCGAACGGGTCATTGAATCCAATGGGCAGGATGGCGTCGCCCGGGAAATCGGCCGGCTGCTTGCTGAAAGGCAACCCTGTGCCGGAAAATAGAGTGCCGCATGCTCCCGGCTGATTGCAGGAGAAAGGGCGTTGTGCCCCCAGCGCAAATCCGACTTGATGTAACTGTTGACATTACATTGAGCCTGTGCTACACTATGGCAGATGTAATTTGAATCATTACATCTGCCATAGTGCTTTTTTTCTAAGACGCAAGAATCATTCCCCACAGAAAGAGGTTTTCCATGAAAGCAGTCCGGATTCAACAGTATTCCAAAACCATCCGCACGGTCCTGCAGGACATCCCCGTTCCGGAAATTTCCGATTCCGAAGTGCTGATCCGGGTCAAAGCGGCGGCGGTCAACCCGGTGGATCTTCTGATCCTGACGGGAAGTGTCAGGCTGATCCAGGGATACGCCATGCCCCTGACCCTGGGCAATGAGTGCGCCGGGGTCGTGGCGCAGGTGGGAAACAAGGTACAGAATTTTCACAAAGGGGACAATGTTTACGCCCGTCTGCCCCTGGAAAAAATCGGGGCCTTTGCGGAATACGTGGCGGTGGATGAGAAAGAGATCGCCAAAATGCCCGCGGGGTATGATTTCGCCACGGCGGCCGCCATTCCCCTGACCGGGCTCACCGCCTGGCAGGCGCTCACCGAGGAACTGGAGGCACAACCCGGCCAGACCGTCCTGATCCCCGGCGGGTCGGGCAGCTTCGGGCAGATGGCCGTCCCCCTGGCCAAGGCCCTGGGGCTGCAGGTCCTGGTCACAGGCAACGCCCGGGCGCGGGAGCAGTTTGAGGCCATGGGCGTGGACCGGTATCTGGACTACAAACAGGAAAACTACTGGGAGCAGTTGTCCGGGCTGGACGGGGTGATCGACACGCTGGGCCCGGGAGAGTTCGGCCACGAACTGGCCGTGCTGAAACCGGGCGGGCGGCTGGTCAGCCTGCGCACCGGGCCCAACAAAGCCTTTGCCCGGAACAGACAGTTCCCCGGCTGGAAAAAACAGCTCTTTGCCCTGGCAGGCCGGAAATACGACAAAGCTGCCCAGACGCAGGGGAAGGAATACCGGTTTGTGTTCGTCCGTTCGGACGGTGCCCAGCTCCGCAAAATCACCGAAATCGTGGAACGGCAGCAGATCCGGCCTGCCGTGGATGATCGGGTTTTCACGCTGGAGCAGGCGGACGAGGCCCTGCAGCTGGTGGCAAAAGGCCCGCTCCGCGGCAAAGTGATGATCCGGATGTGAAGGAGGCAGACCTGTGAAGTTACCCATTCCCGTTGTACAGACCATTCAGAAGCGCCACAGCGTGCGCACCTATGAGGAAAGGCCTCTTTCCCCGCAGGACCGGGCGGCGCTGGCAGCCTGCATGGACCGGCTGGACAATCCCTTCGGCGTTCCGGTTCACGAATATATCCTCGACAAAAAGGTGGACGCCGCCGGGGAAAAGCTGGGCACCTATGGCGTCATCAAGGGCGCCGGTACCTTTCTGGGCGTTTCCGTCCCCAAAACCGGCCTGGCCCCGCTGGCCGCCGGGTATGAGTTTGAAACCCTGCTGCTGTATGCCACCCATCTGGGGCTGGGTACGGTGTGGCTGGCCGCGACCTTTCAGCGGGAACAGTTCGCGGCGGCCATGGGCATTCCCGGGGAGGAACTCTTCCCGGCCATCTCTCCGGTAGGGTATCCCGCCGCCAAACGCAGTCTGGCGGAAACCCTCATGCGTTCCACCATGAAATCCTCCGCCCGCAAACCCTGGAAAGACCTGTTCTTTCAAAAGGACCTCCCCACGCCGCTCCCCCCGGCCGGAGCCGGCCCCTATGCCCGGCCGCTGGAAATGGTGCGGCTGGCACCGTCCGCTACCAACGCCCAGCCCTGGCGGGTGTGCAAAGACGGGGAACTGTATCATTTCTACGCATCGTACAAGCCGGGCCTCCCGGAGGCGGAGCAGCTGATCAAGCAGGTGGATCTGGGCATTGCACTGTGCCATTTCCACCAGACCGCTCTGGAGCTGGGCCTGACCGGCACCTTTGTATCGGTACCCGGGGCAGACAGGGGTCTTCCCCAGACCCTGCATTACATCCTGTCCTGGCAAGCCGGCAAGGGCATCTGAGGACGGCGCTCCGGGCGGAAGAGATGGGAACGGTTTCGGAAAAACAGGCAGCAAAAAATCCCGGTCAAAAGACCGGGATTTTTTTGCTGCCTTCCCTTCACAGCGAAAACGCAGCCGCACGGTACATCGCCCCGTCCCGGTCGGTTTCCATCTGCAGGGCCACCCCCGGGGAATCGGTCAGGGGGTCCACGATGCCCACCCACAGGGTGTAGGCCCCGCCGGGCAGGGACTCAGCGCCGGGCAGGGCACAGGTGAGGGTATGGCGGCCGGGTCCCCAGCGGGACAAGGGGGCCTCTGCCCGGCCGGACCAGACGGTCCGGCCGGCTTCGTCCCGCAGTTCCAGGGCCACGGGCCAGTCGGCGTACAGGGGGGCCAGGCCGGTGTTTTCCCAGGTAAGCTCCGCCTGCAGTGCGGCGGAAAAGGGAACGTGCCGGACGGTGCAGGAACGCACCCCCAGGGTATAGCCCATCTCCGCCAGCAAGGTGCGCAGATTGTCCGCCTCGGTGCCGGAAAGCTCCCCGTACCCCGGGGCGTTGGGGCCCAGAAAGGTGGTATGGCTTTCTTTCAGCAAAGCCAGAGTGGTGGGAAACTGGTCGGCGGAAAAATACCAGCCGTCCTCCTGCTGGGGGGAAAGTTCCCCGCCGGACGGGGCCCGACGCCAGAAATCCGGCATGCCGGACAGCCATTCGCCGTTCTGGTCGGACCGGTAGCCTTCGGCAATCCAGGAAAGCCATTCCTCATGGGAGTCGGGCAGTCCGAAGGAATCGTTGTACAAGCCCATCCCCTGTTCCTGCCCTATGGGATAGGGGCGGCGCAGCAGCAGCCGGTCGGGGGAAAAAACGGCCAGGTAATCCTGTACATAGCCGTCGGTGACCGCCCGGGTGGGGAAGGGGGCGATGCCCGCCTCCGTGTCCACATGCCATTCCCCCCAATGCCCCAGGCTGCCCAGCTCCACAAAGGCCACCTGGGGGTCGTCCGCATACCGCTGCCCCAAGG
>CAUEKL010000069.1 GCA_959018215.1 uncultured Gemmiger sp. | reverse complement strand
AGCGCAAAGGGCCCCCGCACTGCGGTCACCGTCATCATGGCGCCGCTGCCCCACAGGTCAATGGCCCCGTTGTCCCGGGCCCCGATGTAGGAGTTGTACTCGTCGCTGCCGTCCTCCAGGGCTTCCAGGTCCCACCAGTACAGTTCCAGACCGCTGTAACTCCGGGCGGTGGTGGCAATACCGTCGGACAAAGGCGCATACTCCTGGGAGGAAATGACCCCCTGGTCCACCAGATAGGCGGCCAGGTCGTCCATGGTTTTGCCCCACACCGGGTTGTCGGGAGAAAGCCCCGCCTGGTCGTTCAGGGTCACCGGCGCCACAAAATCCGGCGAGAGGCCCACAAAGACCAGCCCACCGGCGGTGGCCAGGACCAGGAGAATCAGAAATGCAACCGTAAATTTTTTCATACCGGCACCTCCACCCGCTGTTTGGCAGCGTAATCCCGATACGTCGGGCTGATCCGGGCCAGTTCCCGGGGAGAACCGCAGGCTTCCACCCGGCCGTCCCGCAGGACAATGACATGGTCGGCCCGGCAGACCTCTTCCATGTTATGGGAAATGTACACAACGGTGGGCACGCTGCCTTCCAGAATGTTGCGCAGCACCCGGCCGCCGGTGCGGTGATCCAGGCTGGCGGTGGCTTCATCCAGAATCAGGTATTCCGGCCGCACCAGCAGCGCCCGGGCAATGGCAATGCGCTGCCGCTGCCCGCCGGAAAGCCGGTCCCCGGCGGCGTCCACCTGGGTGTCGTAGCCTTCGGGCAGCTGCATGATGAAATCGTGAGCGCCCGCGGCTTTGGCCGCCGCCACAATGGCTTGCTCGTCCGGCATGGTCCGGGCCCCGTAGACCAGGTTCTCCCGCACAGTGCCGGCCAGCAGCGGGGTGTTCTGCAAGACATAGGCAAACCGGCCCCGCAGGTCGGACAGCCGCACGGCGGCAATGTCCTGCCCGTTCAGGGTGATGGACCCGGCATCCGGCCGGTAGAAGCCCTGCAGCAGCTTCATGACAGTGGACTTTCCGCTGCCGTTGCCGCCGATGATGGCGGTGCGCTTGCCGTAGGGAATGGTGCAGCTGACCCCTTGCAGCACCTGGTACTCGCCGTCAAAACTGAACCGTACATCGTGCAGTTCAATGTCGCCGGAAGCTCCCAGGGGCTGTCCGTCGTCCAGCCGTTCGGGGCGGCGTTCCAGGATCTCGTTCACATGGCGCAGGCTGCCCTGGGTGCCCTTGACGGTCTGGTACAAAGTCAGCAGTTCGCTTTCATACTGTTCCACCTTGCCGGAATAGGTGGTGAAATCGTTGATGCCGGTGCTGGCCATATGGCCGGTGCGGATCAGCTGGGAACCGCCCGTGGCGATCAGCACCATGTTGACCTTTCCGTACAGGCTGAACAGACTGGTCTGTACTATGCCGAACAGCACGTTCAGGATGTCCGCCCGGTACCGGGTCTCGATGGCTTTCAGGCCCTCCTCGATCTCGCACTCTTCCATGCCCTGGGCCTTCACATGCTTGGCGCAGGCAATATGCTCGGAAAAATAGGCGGTCATGGTGTTCAGGGCTTCATACTGACGCCGGCTGGCAATGAACTGCAGCCGCCCGCCTACAAAAAAGACCAGGGCGGCCAGGGGGATGGAGATGACCAGAATCAGGGAAAGCTGCCCGTTGTAGGCGATCATCTTCATGCAGGCGCGGATCAGGGCGTACAGGGAGGAGGCGGACAGAAACAGCATCTGCAGGGCATTGGCCGCCTGGGTGGTGTCGTTGGTCACGCAGGAGATCAGGTTGCTGGGGCCTTCCTCCTCCACGTCCTTCATGGGCAGGCCCAGGATGGCCCGCCACAAAACGCCCCGCACCCGCAGGGTGGTGGTCTGGGTGCCGTAGGCGGCCAGCACGTTCTGGAAGCCCACGATCACCGCGTACAGGATGCTCAGCAGCACGTAGCCGATGATGACGCTGTTGTACAGCTCGCCTTTGTTTACCCGGATGGTCATGTCGGCCACCTGCAGGGCAACTTCGGTGGCCACGATGCCCAGCACAATGGCTCCGATAAAGTACAGCCAGGGAATGGAAAACCGGGTATACAGCTTCAAAAACGGACCCCACAGCCGTTCCTTGGGGGCGTGCTTTCCTTGGGTTTGTGTTTGCTTCATCGTTTCAGACCTCCCTCACCGACCAGCTGCCGCAGGTATTCGTTGTGCGCATAGACCTCTTCCATGGGTCCGAACGCCGCCACCCGGCCCCGGTCCAGTACCACCACATAGTCGGCTTTGAGCACGGTCTGGCGGTCATGGGCCACATACAGGGTGGTCTTGCCGTACATCATCCGGGACACCGCATCCCACACCACATCCTTGGCCTGGGCGTCCATGGCGGCGGTGCCCTCATCCATGAGGAAGTAGGCGGAGTTCTTCAGCATGCCCCGGGCGGCGGCCAGCTTCTGCTTCTGCCCGCCCGAAAGCCGGAACCCGTCCTCGCCCACCTGGGTGTCGTATCCGGCGGGCAGACTGCGGATGTAGTCCAGCAGATTGACCTGTTCGCAGACCTGGTCCAGCTCGGCATCTTCCACCTCCCGGCGGACGCCGAAAACCAGATTCTCCCGGATGGTGCCGGAGAGCATGGTGGATTCCTGGGTGATGTAGGTCAGGGCGGCGCGGTAGCTGCGCTTGCTGAACCGCCGGATGTCATCCTGCCCGATGGAAATGGTGCCGGACTGGGGGGCGTACAGCCGCTCCACCAGATTCAGCAGGGTGGTCTTGCCGCTGCCCGAAGGTCCGATCACCGCCGTGGCCTTGCCCTGGGGAATGGTCAGGGACAGATCCTGGAACAGGGGATGGCCCCCGTAGGAGAAGTCCACATGGTCAAAGCAGATATCCCCCTGCAGGGCGGTCACGGGTTCCCCTGCATCCCGGTCCTCCTCCGGTTCGGCCATGACGGCGGACACCCGGTTGGTAGCGCCCTGGGCGGTTTTGAGGCTGGTCCAGTAGCCGGTGTAGGCGGTCAGATTGTTGATGATCTGGTTGGCAAAGGCAAAGTAGGCCACCCACTGGGCCAGGGTGATGGCGCCGTCGGAGTAAAAACCGCGGCCCACCATGACAATGACGATGAACTGCAGCGCCCCCACCAGCACATAGACCGGGGACACGAAGCTGGTGACCCAGGCATTCCGGATGGAAGTTGTGAAGAAGGCCCGGGCATGCCGGCCCACCGCCTGGTCTTCCCGCTTCTGGGCGGAGAAGGACTTGATGAGCATGGCCTGGCCGGTTCGCTCGGACACGGCCTCGGTCAGCTCCGCCGTGCGGCGGTTGACCTGATCGCTGAGACCGAACTTCAGCTGACCGGCCACCTCCCCGATGACCACCTGCAGGGGAAGCAGTACCAGGGTGGCCACCATCAGCCGGGAGTTGTAGGAGCGGATCTGCACAAACAGCCGCACGGTGGAATACAGAGAGGTCAGCGCCAGGATGAACACCTGCATGATCAGCGCGCTGATGGTGCTGATATCGGTGGTGACGCGGGAGATCAGCTCCTTGGGAGCGTTTTGCTGATAATACCGGAAGGGCAGCCGCACGATCTTCTGCCACACCGCCCGGCGCAGGTTCCGGTCAATGCGCGCCATGCACACGCCGCTGAGGATGCCGGAAATGCTGCCGATCACCAGACTGATGAGGGATACCATCAGAAAGGGCAGCACCACACCCAGAAAATCCACGTTGCCGGCATACAGCTCGGCCGTGTACTCGGTGGTGCTGATGCCCACGTTGGTCAACAGAATGTTGATGATGACATAGCCCACGATCCAGACATAGGGCAGGCGTGCTTTCCACAGCATGGAAAAGAACCGGCCCATGGACCCTTTTGGCGGCTGTTTGTTTTGCATTTGCGCTCATCCTCTCTATTTTCACGGCGGTGCGGGCTGCCGGACCCGGCCGGCTTACGATTCCCGGTTCTGCTTCAGGTAGCTCAGGGCGGTGTGCACGGCCACATTGCCTTCTCCCACCGCCTTGGTGTACTGGTACGGGCGGCCGGTACAGTCCCCGGCGGCAAAACAGCCGGGAATGTTGGTTTCGAGACTGCGGTTCACCGCAATGTGCGGCCCGTCCATGGCCAGCCCCTGCAGCAGCACGGCGGGGGAGACGGAGTCTTTCAGGAAAAAGATCCCGTCCACTGCCCGGTCCCCGTCGGCATAGCTGACCAGCAGACGGCCCTCTTCCTGCCGGATACGGGTGGGAAAACCGGGCAGGCTTTCCCCTTTGGCCCCGGCGGGCACCGCGTAGCTGCGGCTGACATAGGTCTGCCCCGCCAGGTTTGCCAGAAACTCCACCTCTTCCTCAAAGGCGGGATTGGTGGACACAACGGCCACCGTTTTGCCGCGGTAAAGGGCTCCGTCACAGGTGGCGCAGTAGCTCACGCCCCGGCCCACAAAGTCCAGTTCCCCGGGCACGGCCCCGGCGGTGGAAACGCCCACGGCCAGCAGGACGGCTTTGGCGTCGTACATCTCCTCGTTCACGCAGGCGGTGAAATAGTCCCCCATGGGAAAGATGGAATCAATGCGCTCCTGCCGGATCTCCAGCCCCATCTCCCGGATCTGCGCCTGCAGGGCGGCCTGAAAGTCCGGGCCGGTGATCCGGCACAGCCCCGGGTAGTTGGCAATCTCGGGGGCGGCGGCAATCTTGGGGCTGAGTTCCTGGCTGCCGAACCACAGGAAATCCAGCCCCCGGGCCGCGGCAGTCAGAGCGGCCGAGATCCCTGCCGGGCCGCTGCCCACAATCAACAGATCCTTCATCAGAACAGATACCCCGAAATCATCTCACGGAGTTTGTCCGCCGGGATCACGCCCAGATGGCTTTCCACAAACTTGCCGTTCTGATAAAAATGGACCGTGGGCACCGCATGGATCTCAAAGCGTTCGCCCAGGGCGGGCTGCTGGGTGGTGTTGACCTTGACGATCTGCACAAAGGGCAGTTCGGCGGCCACGTCTTCCAGGATCTTGCTGAACACCTTGCAGGGACCGCAGTGGTCGGAGAAGAAGTCGACGATCACAAAATCCCGGCTGACCAGCTCGTCAAAGGTTTCGGCGGTTGCATACTGAATAGCCATTGGTTATTCCTCCCAATAAATGTTTTTCCGGATGTAGTCGGATACGGCGTCGTAATAGTGGATGCGGTACTGGATGGCCTTGTAATACTCAAAGGAATAGGCGGGGCGGTAGGCCTCCACGGTGGAATTCCAGGCCGCGGCCAGCTGCCGCAGAAAGTCCTCGAACGCCTCCTCAGTGGGGGCAAAGCCGTCCTCTTCCGCCAGCTTTTGGCCCATGAGCATCTGCCAGGTGTTCTGCCAGGCGTCCCGCTGCAGCATGGCCACCAGCTCGTAGTAGCTCTTGACCGGGATGCGTCCCTCAAAGTCCTGCGCGGTCATGGTCTTGAGGTCCATGCCCTCAAAGCCGGAAATGACCGAAAGCCGGTTCAGGTCCCACTGCACCGTCTGCTGCCAGTCCTCCTCGGTAATCAGGACCTCGCTGTTCTCCCGCACCGTCTTGAGCACCGCCTGGATAACCTCATAGCTTTCGTTGGTAAAGCGCTCATCCAGGGCCTGCTCCCGCAGATACCGGCGATACTGGGACACGGTTTTCACCCCGTCGATGCCCAATGCCGCCACCATCTCGTCCTGCAGTTCGGGCACCCGGCGTTTCTTCACCCCCAGTACCGTGACCTCCACCCGGCTGCCCCGCAGGACCAGTTCACACACACTGCCCACACCGGCCCCGGCCAGCTTTTTCTCTTCCTCCCGGTCCAGCAGCCCGGCACCTACCGTGATCTTGGCCCGGTCGCGCCGGTACCGCTCGTTGTCCGACTCCATGCGGCATTCCACCACATCGCCCGGCTCGGCCTGTCCGCCGTCTTCCCAGGTGATGTAGGGGTACACCGCCCGGTCCAGCTCTTTCTGCAGCTTTTCTTCGTCGATCTCCGGCTTGCGCCTGAAGGGGGTGAGATCGACCTTTTGATAGGGGAACATGGTGATGACCCTTGATTTCAAAATGTTTTCCTCCTGTTCCATAGGTTTGGATACAGTATACAAAAACGCAAAGGGCCCCACAATAACAAAGGTAGAATCTGCCGGTATTCCTGCCGAATCTGCCGTATTTTTATACAGCAAAACCGCAAGAAAAAGCAGGAATTTCCCAAACAGAGAGAAATACAAACTGTATAGAAATAAAACTTAAAACAAAAAGGAGCGTGCCCGCAGCGGACACGCTCCTTTTACGTTTCCCAATCAGACTTCCTCGGTGTGCAGGAACCAGGCAAAGCCGTAGGGGTACAGTTCCACGTCGTTCAGATCGTCGCAGTGGCCGCCGTACATCAGCTCGTCGTAAGGCCCCTTCTCCCAGGAAGAACCATGCACGAACTCCGGGCTGAAGTTGAAGAAGGCGATGAGCTTGTGGCCCTGGTACCACCGGCCCACACCCAGCACATGGTCGCTGCCGGTATCGAAGGTCCACACATCGGCCTGGGCGTCAAAGGCTTTCTCCCCGGCGCGGATGGTCTCCAGCCGGCGCAGCCCCTCAAACTGCTTGCCCTGGCGGGTGGTGGTGTCGTGGCGCAGCTCGGCCAGATCCCACTGGAAGTTGCCCCGGTGGATGTACCGGCTGTCGTCCCACTTTTCGGGGTCCTCGTGGTAGCTGTAATCGTTGAGCTGGCCGATCTCGTCGCCGCTGTACAGCACCGGAATGCCGCTCTGCACCAGCATCCAGGCATGGAGCATCAGGTCGCAGGAGATGGCCCGTTCCAGCTTGAAGGGGTCCTGCTCAAAGTCGGCGGCTTCCACCCCGCACAGGGAGGCGGTGGTGCCGCACAGCCGGGCGTCGCCCAGGGTGGGGTCGTCGTTGTACAGCTCGCCCCGGCTGTCGCTTCCCGGCCATTTGCCGGTGAACCAGTCGTTGAGGTACTTTTTGTGGGGCACTTCCTGGGTGCCGAACCGGGCGTTCAGCCAGGGATAATCCAGGCCCCAGCCAATGTCATCGTGGCAGCGCAGATAGTTCAGGAAGAGGAAATCCCTGGGCAGGGCGCAGACGGTGTCCATCTGGTGGCGCAGCAGCGAAACATCCGCTGTGGCCAGGGAGTTCCAGGTGGTGGCCATGGTGGTCACGTTGTACAGCATGTGGCATTCCGGCTTTTCCGGCGTGCCGAAGTAGGGCACCACCTTGGCGGGTTCCATGACCACCTCGCCCAGCAGCAGCACACCGGGGCAGACGATCTCGCACACCATCCGCATCATCCGCACCAGGGTATGGACCTGGGGCAGGTTGCGGCAGGAAGTGCCCAGCTCTTTCCAGATGTAGGGCACCGCATCCAGCCGGATGACGTCGATGCCCCGGTTGGTCAGGTAGAGCAGGTTTTCGGTCATATCGTTGAAGACCACCGGGTTGGCGTAGTTCAGGTCCCACTGGTAGGGATAGAAGTTGGTCATCACCACCTGCTTGCAGTCGTCCAGCCAGGTAAAGCTGCCCGGAGCGGTGGTGGGAAAGACCTGGGGCACCGTCTTTTCAAACTCGTTGGGAATGTCCCAGTTGTCGTAGAAGAAATACCGCTCCCGGTAGCCCGGCTCTCCGGCCCGGGCCTTGCGGGCCCACTCGTGGTCCTCACTGGTGTGGTTCATCACGAAATCCAGGCACAGGCTCATGCCCTTTTCCCGGCAGGCGTCGGCCAGATGTTCCAGGTCGGCCATGGTGCCCAGCTCCGGCTCCACGGTGCGGAAATCCGCCACGGCGTAGCCGCCGTCGCTGCGGCCCTTGGGACTTTGCAGCAGCGGCATCAGGTGCAGGTAGTTCACCCCGCATTCCTGGATGTAGGGCAGCTTTTCCTCCACCCCTTTCAGGGTGCCGGCAAAGGCGTTGGTGTACATCATCATGCCCAGCAGATCCCGGCGGCGGTACCAGTTGGGATCGGCTTCCCGGGCGGCGTCCTGGGCCCGCAGGGCCGGTTTACGGTCGGCCCAGGCACGGCGCAGCATCTCGATGAAGTAGTCAAAAGCCTGCATGTCCCCGTGGTAGAGCTCGCAGTACAGCCACTTCAGTTCGTCGTAATGGCGGGCCAGACGGCGCTCAAAGACGGCCTCCCCGTCATCGGTCTTGCTCGGCGCGGCCGGGACGGGAGCGGCCGCCTGGGCGGCGGGTTCCGCCTTGAGGGGGACAGGAGCTTCTGCCGGAGCCGTCTTCACCGGAGCGGTTTCCCCGGCCGGGGCGGGCTGTACCGGGGCGGCAGGCTCCGCCGCAGCGGCTGCGGGCTTGGGTGACTCAGGGGCGGAGGCCGCTTTCCGGGCGGCCCGTGCCTGGGCCTTTGCCTTGTTGGCGGCCCGCTTGTTCTTCTTGTTTTTCATCGTACATCCTCCCGATCATTCATCTTTTCCGGGGTGGGCATGGCAGGAACGGCACCGCTGACGGAGCCTGGAAGCCGCCCGGTTGGCAACATGCAGAATCTTGTTGGAACTGGCAGCGGAAAGCCCGCGAAGGCAGGAGCTTCCGCAGAGGAGCAACCGCCGGGCCCGGTTCCCCGGTAACGGCCGGGGAAGGCGGAAAAACAGCGGCTGTGTTCATCCCATTGTACCACAATTTTCCTGATTTGGGCAGTAAAACAGCAACAATTGGGAACAAAAATAAATTTTCTTCTTTTTTATGGCGTTCTGCCGTCGGGAATGAAAAAAGTGCTTCCGGACAGGTACTGCCTGTCTGAAAGCACTTCTTTTAGAAAAAGTCGATCCGGCGTGGGGTTACCGGTTTGTGGACATTACCACGGCGTCAGTTCCAGATACAGATCCTTGTACTGGCGGGCGGAATTCTCCCAGGAAACATCCTTGGCCATGTCCCGCTGGACCACTTCGTCCCAGTGATAGCGGTTGACGAAGTATTCGGTCTTGGCGCGGTTGATGGCATCCAGCAGCAGGCCGGCGTCGTACCGGTCGAAGGTGAAGCCGTTGCCGTCGCCGTTGAAGACGTTGTAGGGTTCCACGGTGTCCTTCAGGCCGCCGGTCTCCCGCACGATGGGCAGGGTGCCGTAATGCATGGCATTGAGCTGGGTCAGGCCGCAGGGCTCAAAGCGGGAAGGCACCAGCAGGGCGTCGGCACCCGCATAGATGCGGTGGGCGCGGGCTTCGTCGTACTGGATGCAGGCGCAGAACATACCGCGGTAGGCGTTTTCATAATAACGGAAGGTATCCTCGTACTCCTTGTCGCCGGTGCCCAGCACCACCACCTGGGTGTTGCCGTCCATCAGCTCGGGCACAATGGCGTTGACCAGGTCCAGACCCTTCTGGTTGGTCAGGCGGGAGATCAGGCCGATGACGAACTTGCCCTGATCCTGCACCAGGCCCAGTTCTTCCTGCAGGGCCAGCTTGTTCTGCCACTTGTGGTCCAGCACGTTGGTGATGTCGTAGTTCACCGCCAGGGCCGGGTCGGTAGCGGGGTTCCACATCTCATAGTCGATGCCGTTGACGATGCCCCGCAGCTTGTAGCTGTGATAGCGCAGGTGGTCCTCCAGCTTTTCGCCGTATTCGGGGGTCTGGATCTCCCAGGCGTAGGTGCCGCTGACGGTGGTGATGCGGTCGGCGTAAGCCAGACCGGCCTTCAGCATGTTGGCATCCTCGTAGCCCTGCTTCATGGCGCCCATGTTGAACACTTCGTCCGGCAGGCCGGTCCAGTATTTCAGGGTGGGAATGTTGTAGATGCCCTGGAAACGCAGGTTGTGGATGGTCAGCACCGTCTGGGCATGGCCCACGGGGGTATCCTGGAACATGGTGCGCAGATACACCGGCACCAGGGCGGCCTGCCAGTCATGGCAGTGGATCACGTCGGGGATCCAGTTCATCCAGTTCAGGGCTGCCAGTGCCGCCTTGCTGAAGAAGCAGTACTTGGGGATGTCGTCCACCAGGCCGATGTAGGGATTGCCGGCGGAGAAGAACTCCTGGTTGTCGATGAAGTCATACACCACGCCGTCGTGGACATACTCCATGATGCCCACATAGTAGTTGCGGCCGGTCTCGCCCAGGTCCATGTAAAATTCGCCGCGGTAGACCATCTGGTCCTGGTACTTCTGCGGGATGCAGGCGTACCGGGGCAGGATCACCCGCACATCGCAGTTCTGCTTGACCAGTTCCCGGGGCAGGGCATACATCACGTCGCCCAGGCCGCCGGTCTTGACAAAGGGATGGCATTCCGAACCGATAAACGCCACACTTCTGCGGGGCGTATCATAGTGCTGTTCCATAGGTGCTTCCTCCTTCGGCTGAACCGGCTGCTCCGCAACGGAGACCGGTTCTTCCACAACAGGCTTCGGCTCTTGAACTGCGGGGGCCGGAGTCGCTTTCTTGACAGCGGGTTTTGCTTTTTTGGCCGCGGGCTTTGCCTTCTTGGGGGCAGGCTCGGCCTTCTTGACAGCGGGCTTGGCCTTTTCGGCAGTGGGTTCCGCCTTCTTGGGGGCAGGCTCGGCCTTCTTGGCAGCGGGCTCCGCCTTCTTGGGGGCAGGCTCGGCCTTCTTGGCAGCGGGCTCCGCCTTCTTGG
>CAUEKL010000068.1 GCA_959018215.1 uncultured Gemmiger sp. | reverse complement strand
GGGCCTCGGCGGTGGCGCGCAGGCCGCCGGAGGGGAAGGAGGAGGCGTCCGGCTCGCCCTTGATCAGTTCCTTGCCGGAAAATTCCATAATGGCGGTGCCGTCCGGCTGCGGGCTGACAAAGCCGTCGTGCTTTTCACTGGTGATGCCGGTCAGGGGCTGGAACCAGTGGGTGTAATGGGTGGCGCCCTTCTCAATGGCCCAGCGCTTCATGACGCTGGCCACAACGTTGGCCACATCCAGGTCCAGGGGCTGGCCCTTCTCGATGGTGGCCTTCAGGCTCTTGTAGGTCGAGCTGGGCAGACGCTCACGCATTTCATGTTCGTTGAAGACTTTGCTGCCGTAGATTTCCATAACGGTTGCTGCCATACTTCTTTTACTCCTTTACCATGCAGATTGTTGCCCCACCCCGGGACAAAAGCATGAAAAAAGGCACTGCGAAAGAACTTCGCAGCGCCCTTGCTGTATGCCATTATTATACGAGCCCGCCGCCCAAAATGCAACTGGCGGTTTGAACAAATCACAAACCGCCCTCGCGGTGGAAAACGGACGTTTTGGTCAGAATTCTTGTCAACCCGCACAAAACAAGAAAACATTTCTTGTATGAAACGCCCGGCAACGTGTCAGGCGGCCGCCGGCTGGCGGCGCTTGCGCAGGCCCACAAAAAGGGTGGCGGCAATGCCCGCCAGGCTGATGAGATCGGCCGCACGCCAGAACCAGAAGCCCACAAACCGCACGGTGACGGTGCCGCTGTACCCGGCAGGCAGCAGCACGATGAGGTAACCGTCCTGGCGGCTGAGCTGTGCGCTGCCGGCGGTGTCGGTGAGCTCGTAGCCCGGATAGGCGAACAGCGGCACCACCACGGTGGATTGGGTATCGTTGGTGTTGGTGGCGGTGAAGCTCACGCTCAGCTGACCGCGGTAATAGGATTCGGCCTGTACACCCTCGTCAAAATAGAAGTTGGTGTCGTTGAACTGGGCGGGGGTCAATTCATCCGAAAGGTCATAGGGCAGGTATTCGCCCCCGGCCAGCTGGGACTCCTTCAGCGGGCTGGCCACGCCCATGGCGCCCAGGCTCATGTAGGTGGTCACCACGCTGTTGGCGCAGCTGTCGTACATCTGGTACCCGGCGGGGATCAGGGTCAGCAGCACCAGGGCCAGGGCCGCCTGCTTGGCCAGGTCCCGGCGCTTGCTCCACAACAAGGTCAGCGCCCCCGCGGCGCACAGGGTCAGCAGCAGGCTGGCCGGGCTCAGGAAACGCCAGGCAAACTGCAGCTTGCCCAGCAGGGAAGACAGCGCCTTGAAAACGGGATTCTGGCTCAGGAAGATGTCATACCAGGGAAAGACATCGCTGGCCATCCAGACGCACAGGGCGCCGAACCCGAACGCCCACAGGCTGATGCGCAGCACCTTGCGGTTGGACTGGCGCACGGCGGGGTCCAGCAGGGCCGCCACCAGCAGCAGGGCGCCCAGGCCCAGGGCAATGCCCAGGGTCAGGGTCATCTCCCCGTCCATGCCCAGGGCCAGGGACTGGGAGGTGCCGGTGCCCTTGCCGAAGACCATGAACATCTGCCCCAGCATGACGGCGGTGTCCCGCAGGTAGGAGGCGTCGTACCGGCCGCTGATGCGGCAGACCCCCTGCACCATGTACTGGGCCAGGGGTACCAGGAACCACAGGTTCCACACCACAGCCAGACCGGCGGCTTTGCACAGGGCGGGCAGCACCGGGCGGCGGAAGGTGCGCTTGGCGTAGAGAATACAGAAGATGGCGGTGAGGAAGCCGGTCATGACGCTGGTCAGCAGATGGGTCTGCAGCAGTCCCGTAAAGCCGATGGCCAGGGGCAGCCAGCACCAGGGCCGGGCCTTCTCGCCGGGTTTCTGGCGGTAGATGCTCCACAGCCCGTACACCACCAAGGGCAGGAACACCATGGCGGAATACTCGCCCATGGAGGCCCGCACATACACGTTGGTCAGCCGGTAGGGCGCCAGCAGGTAGAGGGCCGTGCCGGCCAGGGCCACCGTTTCATTGCTGAACATGCGGCGCAGCACAAACCGGGTGACCAGGGCGGTGGCCAGGGTGATGGCCGCCACATACAGCTTGTACACCGTCTGCAGGCTGAAGCCCACAATGCGCAGAAAGGCCGCCGGATACAGAAGGAGGTCGGCGTACATCAGGCTGAAGGGATAGCCCTTGCCGTCCACCAGGTCGGGGTTCATCCGCACCGGGAACTGCCCGGCCAGCAGCCCGGCTTTCAGCCCTTCAATGCGGGACAGATGCACCGTCAGGTCGTGGCCGTAGATGATGTAGCCCAGCCCCAGGGGCAGACAGGCCACTGCCACCAGCCCCAGGGTGGCCAGCATGCTGTACCGGGATTCCAGGGTGCGCCAGGGCAGCGCCACCCGGCGGGTCACCACCAGCAGAATCCAGTCGATGGCCGCAAACAGCACCAGTACGGTGAGAAAATGCACATAGGCAAAAGAGTGGGTGGGGATGATCTGCACCCCGGTGATGAAGGTCACCTGGCCCTCTCCGCAGTCGGAATAAAACTGCATCTGGGCCACATCGCAGCCATGCTCCATCCAGAGGGTAAAGACGGAGGAACTGCGTCCCGGGGGCAGGCTGGCCACGTCATACTGGGCGGTGGGCATGACCTCGTCCAGGAACCGCACCGTGCCGGTGCCGCCGTTGTTGGCGTAGGTCACCACCACCTGGTAGCTGCCCGGTTCGATGTCCAGCCAGCGGGTGGTGGCAAACTGGCCCACGAAGTTCTCCACCTGGGTGCCCCGGGAATCATTCACGGCCTGGTCGGCGTAGGGAATGATCAGGTCGGGGGTCACGTTGATGGCTGTGCCCGCCCCGAAATCCGAGACGAACCGCCCCAGCAGAAAGACCACCTCGGCGGCCAACAGCAGCAGGAACCACAGGTTTTTGCGGGTACAGAAACGTTTCAAATGCTGCATGAAAAATCTCTCTTTTCTTACTGTCGTTTTGCGGCATGCCGCAGCTTTCTACCATTATACCCGCTTGCCGGGACCGGCGCAAGCATGGTATACTGTTCCCGGCGGCCACGCCGCCCCAATTTCACAAAAAGGCAGGGAACAGGGATGGAGATCGAGCGCAAATGGATGGTGACCGGCTGGCCCCGGGGACTGGAACCGGTGCGGGTGCAGCAGATGGACCAGGGCTATATCAGCGTGCGGCCCACTGTGCGCATCCGGCGGGAGGCGGTGCAGGGCGGCCCCACGGCCCTGGTGCTCTGCTTCAAGGGCGCCCCCGACCCCACCGGCATGAGCCGCCAGGAGATCGAGACTGAGATCGACGCCGACCTTTTTGCCAAACTGGAAGCCCTCATCGGCAAGCCGCTGATCAAAAAGGAGCGCCGGGACTATGCCCTGCCCGGCGGGCTGCGGCTGGAAGTGAACGAGGTGGACCCGGGTCTGCCGGGCCATTTCCTGTATGCCGAGGTGGAATACCCCGACGAGGACACCGCCCGCACCTGGACCCCGGCGGATGCGGGGCTGGCAGGCTACCTCACCGACGAGGTCACGGGCCAAAAAGGCGCCAGCATGGGGGAATACTGGGAACAGACCCGGGGCTGAGCTTTTTGCGTAATCATTAAGACAAAACAAACCGGCGCGGAGAAGGCCAAGCAGCTTTCTCCGCGCCGGTTTTGCTTTTGTGTACTCAGTCGATGCCTTTTTCGGCGGCGTATTCCTCAATGAGCTCCCGCTCCAGGAAGGGGGTCTTGACGCCCTCCCGGTCCCGGTAGGCCTCGTGCCCCTTGCCGATGACCGCGATCAGGTCGCCCTCCTCGGCGTGGTCGATGGCGTAGTGCAGGGCATCCAGACGGTCGGGGATCTCCACATAGGGCACGTTGGGGTTGCCCTTGGCGATGCCCTCCTTGATGTCGGCAATGATGTCCTCCACCTTTTCAAACCGGTTGTTGTCCTCGGTGAGAACAAGGAAATCCGCCATCTTGGAGCAGACTTCCCCCATGCCGTACCGGCGCAGCTTGCTGCGGTTGCCGCCGCAGCCGAACACCACCACCATCCGGTGGGGGTGGTAGGCCTTCAGAGTCTCCATCAGGCTCTCGGTGGCGGCTTCGTTGTGGGCGTAGTCGATGAGGATGGTGAAGTGGTGGCTGATGGGCACCAGCTCCACCCGGCCCTTGACCACCGTGTCCCGCAGGCCCTGGTGGATGGGTTCGTCGGCCAGACCCAGCGCCTTGCCCACCCCGATGGTGGCCAGGGCGTTGTAGATGCTGAACCGGCCCGGCATGGCCACCTGGACATCCAGGGTGTGGCCGTCCGGCTCGGTGAGGGTGAACTCCACCCCCAGCATGGTCTTGTTGCGCAGCAGGCGGTATTCCTGCCCGGCGCGGTAATCGGCGGGCTTGTCGATGCCGTAGGTGATGAGGTCGCAGGTGTGGCCTTCCAGCAGGGCTTCGGTGTTCTCGTCGTCGGCGTTCACCACGCCGATGTCACACCGCCGGAACAGCTGGCCCTTCCAGCTGCGGTATTCCTCAAAGCTGGCATGTTCGCCCGGGCCGATGTGGTCGGGGTACAGGTTGGTGAACACACCCACCCGGTAGTGGATGCCCGCCACCCGGTCCATCATCAGCCCCTGGCTGGACACCTCCATCACGCAGGCGGCACACCCTGCGTCGGCCAGCTGGCGCAGGATCTTCTGCAGCTCGTAGCTTTCGGGGGTGGTGTTGTTCAGGTCGTAGTGGTGGCCGGGATAGTACACACCGTTGGTGCCGATCATGCCGGTCTTGTGCCCGGCGGCGGTCAGCACCGACCGGATCATGTGGGTGGTGGTGGTCTTGCCCTTGGTGCCGGTCACCCCGATCATGGTCATCTCGTCGGCGGGATGACCGAAGTAAGCGGCGGACAGCATGGCCATGGCGTAGCGGGTGTTGTCAAATTTCAGCACCGTCACATTGGGCATGCTTTCCAGCACACCTGGGGCCAGGTCGTGCTGGATCACCAGCACCGCGGCGCCCTTTTCCACCACATCGGCGGCGTAGTCGTGGCTGTCGCGCTGGGTGCCCACGATGCAGACAAACAGGCCCCCCGGGATCACCTTGCGCGAATCATAGAAGATGTCGGCCACTTCGACATGCAGGGTGCCCTGTACCACCTGGTAGCGCAGCCCTTTCAGCAGTTGTTTGAGCAGCATGGGCCCTTCACCTCTTTACAAAATATTCGTCGTACCAGACAAGGAAGATAAACACACACCACAGCTGACGCCAGTTGTCCCGCTTGCCGCTGAGATGCTGGTCCAGCATGCGGTTCAGTTCCTTGGTGTTGAAGAATTGTTCCGCCGCCGGGGTGGCAAAAGCTTCCCGCAAAATGGCGGCGTACTTTTCTTCCCGCAGCCAGGCCCGCACCGGAACGGGGAAGCCCAGCTTTTTCTTGTCCGCCGTCTTGGCCGGAATGGTCATCTCGGCGGCGCCCCGCATGGCAATCTTGGTCTGCTGGGCGTTGACCTTGCACTTGGTGGGGATGCGGCAGGCCAGGTCAAACACCCGGCGGTCCAGGAAGGGCACCCGCAGTTCCAGGGAGTTGGCCATGCTCATCTTGTCGGCCTTGAGCAGAATGTCCCCCACCATCCACAGGTTCAGGTCGCAGTATTCCATCCGGGTCACCGGGTCCTGGCCCTTGGTCATCTCAAAGAAGGGGCGGGAGATATCGGTGGGCTTGCAGTTGCCGGTGTAATGCTTCATCAGCTTGCGCTTGCGGCGCTCGCCCATGAGGTTGGTGTTGCCGATGTACCGCTCTTCCAGCGGGCGGCCCCGGCGCACCAGGAAGTTGATGCCCGGCACCGGGGGCAGCAGGTTGGCCACCGCGCCCACGCTGCGGCGCAGCCACAGGGGCAGATGGTCGTACCAGCTCATGGTGAAGGGCTCTTTATAGATGTTGTATCCGCCGAAAAATTCGTCCGCACCCTCGCCGGACAGGCAGACCTTCACCTGCTTGGCGGCTTCCCGGTTGACGAAGTAGAGGGCCACGCTGGCGGCGTCGGCCAAAGGCTCATCCATGTGGTACTGGATGCGGCCCAGATTGGCCCAGTACTCCTCGGGGGTGATGCGGTAGGCGTAGTTCTTCACCCCGATATGCTGGGAAAACTCGGTGGCATAATCGGTCTCGTCGTACTGCTTGTTGGCAAAGCCCACGGTGAAGGTCTTATCCACCTTGGCCAGGGCGGCCATATAGCTGGAATCCACCCCGGAAGAAAGGAAGCTGCCCACCTCCACGTCGGCGATCTTGTGAGCGGTCACGCTCTCCTGCATGGCGTCGCTGATGGCCTTCTCCCACTCCTGCAGGGTGGGCTCGTCGTCGGGCCTGAATTCGGGGCGCCAGTAGCGCTGTACCGTCACCCGGCCGTCCTTCCATTCCAGCCAGTGGGCGGGCATCAGCTTCTTGACTCCCTTGAAGAAGGTGTTTTCACCCGGGGAGAACTGGTAGGACAGGTACAGGGAGAGCTGGTCCTCGTTGAGCTCCTTGTGGAAGCCCGGATGGGCCAGAAAGCTCTTGATCTCGCTGCCGAAGAGCAGCTCGCCCTCCTCGTTCTGGTAGTAGTACAGGGGTTTGATGCCGAAATGGTCCCGGGCCAGCAGCAGGGTCTTTTCCCGCCGGTCCCACAAAGCGAAGGTGAACATGCCCCTCAGCCGGTCCAGCATCCCCTTGCCCCATTCTTCGTAGCCGTGGAGCAGGACCTCGGTGTCCGACCGGGTGGCAAAGGTGTGGCCGGCGGCCCGCAGTTCCTCGGTCAGGGACTGGAAGTTGTAGATCTCGCCGTTGAAGACCACCACCAGGTTCTCATCCTCATTGTACATGGGCTGGCGGCCGCCCTCCAGGTCGATGATGGAAAGCCGCCGCTGGCCCAGAGCTGCCGGGCCTTCCAGGAACTGGCCCTGGCCGTCCGGCCCGCGGTGGGCGATCAGGTCCATCATGGCCTGCAAAACTTCGCGCGCGTCATCCCGCGCGCCCACAAATCCAACGATTCCGCACATATACTTTCCCTTTCCTTAGGGTGCCGGTTGATTTTCGATATCCTATATTATACACACATGCCCCCGAAAAGAAAAGCCCGAACCCCGTGAAAGAATGTAAAAGTATGATGTAAGCCCGGGCCGGGGGTGATACCTTTGGACGCTGCAGCGCATACTGTAAGGGCAGGCGGTTCCTGTTTTCCGGCCGTGCGGAGATTGACAAGGACCCCGCTTTGGACGTAAAATAAGCAAGAATATACCATCTGTATGAACAAAGAGGCTTTCCTATGCTGAAATTTCAACCTGTACTGCTGGGCAGCGACGCCAACGTCTACGGCATGGCCCGCAGTTTTTATACCCAATACGGGGTCGTCAGCGACGCCGTCTGCAAGGGGGTCCTGGTGGCCTGCCGCAACACCCGCCTGGTGCGCATTGCGGTGGTGGAGCCGGACCTGGAAAACGACGAGGTCTTTGTGCGCACCCTGGTGGACTACGCCAAGGCCCACGATTACAAAAACTGCCCGCTGCTGCTGGTCTCTTGTGCCGACGGCTACACCATCCTCATGGCCCGCCACCGCAAGGAACTGGAGCCCTATTTTCATTTTGCCTGCCCGGAACTGCAAACCGTGCTGGATCTTGACATAAAAGACAACTTTTACAAAGCCTGTGCCGCACACGGGCTTTCTTACCCGAAAACGGCCACCTGCACCGCACAGAACTACAAAAACGCCGAATTTCCCTTTGATTTCCCGGTCATCATCAAGGCCAGCAATTCCCCGGCCTACTGGAACTGTTCCTTCCCCCACAAAAAGAAGGTGTTCCTGGCCCATGACCGGGCGGAGTACGACGCCATCACCGCGGCTATCTACGGCAGCTCCTACCAGGACGACCTGATCCTGCAGGAGTACATCCCCGGGGATGACAACTGCATGCGGGTGCTCAACGCCTACTGCGGCCTGGACGGCAAGGTCCACCTGATGGCCCTGGGCCGCCCCCTGCTGGAGGAACAGACCCCCGAGGGCATCGGCAACTACGCGGCCATTCTCTCCTCCCCGGAGATCAACGACCCCGCCCTGCTGGAACGGATGCGCTCCTTCCTGGAAGATGTGGGCTGGGTGGGCTATGCCAACTTTGATATGAAGTTCGACGCCCGTACCGGGGAGTATAAACTCTTTGAGATGAACCCCCGCCAGGGCCGTTCCAGCTACTTTGTCACCGCCGCGGGCTACAACCTGGCCCGCTGGCTGGTGGAGGACGTGCTGGAAGGCAAGAACACCGGCTTCACCATCGCCGACACCGAGAGTCTGTGGATGATCGCCCCCTACGGCGTTATCCGCAAATATCTGAAAGACGAGACCCTCCTGGCCACCGCCGCCCGGCTGAAAAAGCAGGGCCGCAGCGCCCACCAGCTCTACTGCAAGGAGGACCGCAGCCTCAACCGGGGATTGTGGTACCTGCGCAGCCAGCTGAACTACTACCGCAAGACCGCCCGCTATTACGGCAACAAGGGTCTGACCGACTGATCCAGAGGAGGCTAACATCCATGTGTGGTATCACCGGCTTTGCCGAACGCAAACATAACGCCGAGACCGCCCGGGCCACCGTGAAGGCCATGGCGGACCTGATCACCTACCGCGGCCCCGACGGGGAAGGGTATTATGTGGACGACCAGGTGGCCCTGGGCCACCGCCGCCTGTCCATCATCGACCTGGAGGGCGGCCGCCAGCCCATGTACAATGAGGACGAGAGCCTGGTGGTCATCTTCAACGGCGAGATCTACAATTTCCAGACCCTGCGCGCCGACCTGGAAGCCGCGGGCCATACCTTCCGGACCCACTCGGACACCGAAGTCCTGCTCCACGGCTATGAGCAGTGGGGCAAGGACCTGCCCGCCAAGCTGCGGGGGATGTTCACCTTTGTGATCTGGGACCGCAGCACCAAGACCATGTTCGGCGCCCGGGATATCTTCGGCATCAAGCCTTTCTACTATTACAATGTGGATGGCCTGTTCCTTTTCGGCAGTGAGATCAAGAGTTTCCTGGCCCATCCCGGCTTCAAGAAGGAACTGAACGAAAAGCGCCTGCCCGAATACCTGAGCATCGAATACATCCCCAACGAGGAGACCATGTTCGTGGATGTGTTCAAGCTGCCCGGCGCCCACATGTTCACCTGGCAGGACGGGAAACTGACCATCGAGCGGTACTACGATATCCGGTACCACATCGACGAGACCAAGACCCAGGAGGACTGGGAAAAGAAGATCACCGAAACTTTTGCCGAGAGCGTGGCCGCCCACCAGATCGCCGACGTGGAGGTGGGCTGCTTCCTCTCCTCCGGCGTGGATTCCAGCTTTGTGGTCAACGAGGTGGCTAAAGGCACTCCCCATGTGAAGAGCTTCTCGGTGGGATATGCGGAGGAAAAATACTCCGAGCTGCCCTATGCCCAGGCTTTCAGCAAGGAGATCGGGGTGCCCAGCATCGCCAACAAGGTGGATGCCGACCAGTTCTTTGAGGCCAACCGGGTGATCCAGTGGTATCTGGATGAGCCCATGCCCAACCCGGCGGAGGTGCCGCTGTACTTCCTGGCTCAGAACGCCCGCAAGTATGTGAAGGTGGTGCTTTCCGGTGAGGGCGCCGACGAGCTCTTCGGCGGCTATCCCATGTACTGCCAGGCCGTCCACTTTGAGGATTACAGCCGCAAGGTGCCCGGGGCGGTGCGCCGCTTCCTCTCCCACACCGCGGCCAGAATGCCCCATTTCAAGGGCCAGCACTTCCTGGTCCGGGGCGGCCGTCAGCCCTGGGAGCGGTATATGCGGGCCAACTATGTGTTCGAGAACCCGGCGGAGCGGGACCGCTACCTGAAGAAAGACTACGGAAACCCCGCCCCCGAGACCTTCTTCAAACCCTACTTCGACAAGGTCCAGGGTCTGGATGAACCCACCCAGCTCCAGTGGGTGGATATGCACACCTGGATGCTGTACGATATCCTGCTCAAGGCTGACCGGATGAGCATGGCCAATTCCCTGGAACTGCGGGTGCCCTTCCTGGACCGGGAGATGCTGGAAGTGGCCCTGAGCATTCCCCGCCGCTACCGCTGCGACAAGGAACACACCAAGATCGCTCTGCGCGGCGCTGCCCTCAAGCAGCTGCCTGAGAGCGTGGCCCAGCGCAAAAAGCTGGGCTTCCCGGTGCCGCTGAACGACTGGCTGCGCCAGGACAAATACTACGATATGGTGCACGAAAAATTCACCGGCCCGGTGGCGGAGCAGTTCTTCAACGTGCCGGAGATCTGCCGTCTTCTGGACGACCACAAGGCCGGCCGCGCCAAAAACATGACCAAGATCTGGAGCATCTATTCCTTTATTCTGTGGTATGAGCTGTATTTCGTGAACAGCGCCCCGCCGGCGGGGGTATATGCCGCAAAAAGTTGAGGATTTTTACAGCAGGGGCTTGACTTTTCAGACTGCGTATGGTATATTAACAAACGCAGCTTGTTCCCGATATATAGGGGGTCAAGAACCATGCGCGCCCGTAGCTCAGCTGGATAGAGCAACTGCCTTCTAAGCAGTGGGCCGGGGG
>CAUEKL010000067.1 GCA_959018215.1 uncultured Gemmiger sp. | reverse complement strand
GCTCCCCGGCATCGAAGGTCAGGGTCACGGTCTGGTCTTTGTCCGGTTTCCCGTCCCCGTTGCGGTCAGACACATAGTAAACACAGAACTGATTCTCGGCAGGGTCGTCGGAAATAGTAAAAGAATGGTCTTTCTCAGGGTCCAGCATGTAGTTCTGGCCGTTCACATTGACTGTTGCGTCTACCTCGATATCTGCATCATATGCGCCGGAACCAGTTACTTCTTCTGCTGTATTCTCTACGTCATCATAGAAATACCGGATGGTATACTGATACTGGATCGGTTCCCACACGGTGTAGAGGGTCATATCGTCGCTGGGGGTAACTGTGCCGTCCAGTGCGTACTGTACCTCGGCATCTTCGCTGTCGGACTCGCTCCAGCCGGCCAGCTGCTCATGGGTGTCTTCGTGGGTAGTCCAGTTCATGCCGGCTACCGTGTCAACACCCGGCCAGACAGTGTTGGGCTGGCCCACAAGTACGGGTGTATCCCAGGTTTCACCGGTCAGGGTATTCTTATACACAATCGTGGCATAAGAGGGGTCTTTCTCGGTGGTCACCAGGAAAAAGCGTCTGCCTGTGTGCCCCTTGCCCAAACCATGAATGCCGGAATAGATAAATGCATGAGTCGCATGATATTCCGTTTTTGCCTTTTCAATAGCTTCGACAAAGCTGACCTTTTTATAATTGAAAAGCCAATCATTATTCAGCGTTTTCAGCTCATCATACGCTTCATCAATTAAGTCCACATTGTCTCCGCTACGGCCCGTGAAAGTAGTCCCACCATAGGTATAGCCTTCATCCACTGCAATGTAGAACTCAATACCCACAAAATCGGAGTCTCCAGTCACAATATCCGTCTCGACGGAATGGTGCGGCAAAAGTTCTTCCACATCTCTACCGTTGGTACTGTAGTAGATATGGACGTGCTCATCAGTGGTGTTATTGGTAAAAATGTTTCTACCCTCCACAGGCCAGCAAATATACGTCTGGGCAGACAAGGCATTCGAAGCTCCGGCCGCGTCGTAGTCCGCAGCGTCGCTCTGGCTATCGGCATTACCGGCTTCGGAGGAAGCGCCGGTGCTCTCGCTGCTGGACGCAGAAGAAGCATTGTCGCCGGAAGCACCGGTGCTCTCGCTGCTGGACGCAGAGGAAGCACTGTCGCTGGAAGCGCCGGTGCTTTCGCTGCTGGACGCAGAGGAAGCGCTGTCGCTGGAAGCGCCGGTGCTTTCGCTGCTGGACGCAGAGGAAGCGCTGTCGCTGGAAGCACTGGTGCTTTCGCTGCCGGAAGCAGAGGAAGCCTCATCCGCCAAGGCCTGTGCCGGCACGGCAGAGGCAAGCATCGCCATAGCCAGCAGAACGCCGACCGTGCGCTGCGCCTTGCGCCATAATTTTTCCATGAAAAAACTCCTTTCCTGACACAGCCACCCCAGGCCATGCCGCCCTGAAGCCAGGGACACTTTTCGATATAGTAATCATCATACACTCTTTTCCTGGATAAGTCAGTGCAAAATTTGCCAATTTGTGAATTTTTTTGTATAAATCTGCTTTTTGCCGGTTTTATTTTCATTTTTTGTGGATTTTATTGTGCAAAATGACCCACTTTGTCTTTTCGGGCACAATCCTTTTCGTAATATTTTGAAAAAATATTAGTTTTTCCCTGTTGGTGCGCAAAAAAGCCCGCGCAGATTTCTCTGCGCGGGCTTTTATCAATCCCGTTTCATTCTGTTTGCGGCAATTGCATTTGCGGCGTCAGGCCCGGGCACTGTCCGCCTCGCCTTTGCGGCCCAGAAGGGCCACCCCGACCTGAACCAGGGCAAGCAAGACCATGAGCAGGGTCCAGCGGTCTGCCATCATCATGGGCATGGTGATGTTTTCGGTTACGATAAAGGCTACCACCGCGGCAATGGCCGGAACCAGGCCGGTTGCACGCCGGATGCCGTTTTTGTCCGGGACACCGGCCAGCATCAGCACACCGCCCAGCACGGTCAGCCCGGCCAGAATCAGGTTCAGAAGGGCCCAGCCGCCGTTTCTGCCGGCCAGGGGCGTTTCACCGTCCCCGATGGTCTCCTCAGCGGGGGCCTGGGTCAGCGGCGTATCTGCTTCGGGGATTTCCTCCGTCCCCGCTGCGGTACCGGCTTCCGCGGGGACGGTCCCGGCAGCGGCTGCCCCGTCACCTGCAGGAGCAAATACCGGCATCTGCACCGCTGCAGCCGCCGCAACCGGCAGCACGGCCATGTCGGCGGATTCTTCGGCGCCGGTGCTGTCCTGCGCCGCAGCGGTGACGGTGTTGTCTGCGGTCACGGCCGAGGAATTGCCGCCCTCACTGCTGCCGGAACCCGCAGGCGTCACCACGGTATCGGCAGGTTCCGCCTGGTAATAGAAGACCAGGACGTTTTCGCCCATTCCCACGATCAGGGTGCGGGTTTCAGGCCCCGCCAGGCGGTACCCCTTCAGGGCAATTGCCTTTTCGGTGATGATATCCCCGTAGGTCAGGCCGTCCACCGTCTTGGATGCGGCCAGTTCCCGGCGGGTATCGGCTTCCAGGTATACCACGGTATAGTGCAGGTCGCTCACCCGGGTGTAGACCACCTCCACCACATTGGAGGTTTCCGTTTCGGTAATGATTCCGGCCCCGCTCACCGCGCCCTGGGCCAGATAGCCCACGGGGCAGTAGATCCCGTTTTCCACCGGGATGGCATCGCCCCAGGTGCCGGTGCCGGACACCGTGCCCAGCAGGTTGCCTTCGGACACGCTGTCCTTATAATACCGGACGGTGTACCCCAGGTCGGTACGCAGCGTCCAGCGGGCAGTGTAGGTGGTGATTCCGGCCGGGAAGTATTCCGGCAGGGCGGACACATATTCGCCGTTGGCATCGTACCAGCCCTGGAAGGTATAACCGGGGCGGGTGGTAACGGGCAGTTCGCCGCTGATTTCCTGCCCGGTGATGCCGGTCAGATCGGTCACAGCGGTACCGCCGTCCGTGTCAAAGCGGAGGACGGCGGGGTCAGCCTGCCAATGGGCGGTAAAATGAAGGTTGCGGGCGGTGCCCGGCAGAATGGTCATGGCGGTGGTGGCCGCGCCGGTACCGGCTTCCTCGGTCCAGCCAAGGAAGGTGTACCCGGTCTTGGAAGGGTTGTGCAGGGTGATGCCGCCGTTTTCCAGGTCGCTCACCTCATAGGCGAGGGGGTTGGAAGCCGACAACACGCCGCCGTCCAGATCATAGGTAACGGTGTAGGTTTCGGGAACGACCTGCACGCTGAACCAGCGGCGTTCCTCCCCGGACCACTGGGTGAAGTAGAAGGCGTGGGTATAGCCTTCGGCCTTGGCTTGTGCGATTTCCGGGGCGAAGTCGTAGGCGCCCTGCCCGTGGCCGATCCGGTCAATGGAATAAACATTGCCTGCCGTGCCGTCGGAGAAGGCCACGCTGCCGCCGGTGTAGCCGACGGGGGCCTTCACAAAGAAGAGGGCCGCCGCGATGCCGTCCACCGCCAGAGAGGTGCTCAGGACCTCTCCGGAAGCCAGTGTACCGCTCTGGGTACCCGCCGCATTCTTGAACGTGTAGGCCACGGTCAGATCGCTGCTGCGGTTCTGGATCTGATACAGCGGGGTGCACACCAGATTGCCGTTCCAGGGGGAGCCTTCCTCCTTGCTGTGGGCGTAGGAGCCGGGGACCCGGTCCCAGGCGTGAAGGTTCACGTACAGGTCCACCGTCCAGGTGGTACCGCTGCCCTGGACCACCGGCTGGTTATGACCGTCGGCCCAGAAATCCACCGCACTGAAGGCGTCCCGGCCCACAACGGTGTTGGCCAGCCCGGCGGCATCCATCTCCCAATAGCGGTTGGCCTCGTCCTGGTCCACCGTCAGGGTGGTGGTCCGCACCTCATGGACCCATTCCCAGTCTTCCAGCAGGTTGATGCACCGGTGGAATCTGACGGTGATGGCATATTCCGCCGCCTCTTCGGAAAGAGGTTCGGCCTCGGGCTCCTCCAGCTGCAGGGTCAGGAGCTCCGGAAGCTCGGTTTCTTCCGGCGCAGGCGTTTCGGTGGGAGCGGGCGTGGCCTGCTCCTGGACAGCTGCGGGGGTTTCTTCCGGTGCCGGGGTTTCCCCCGGTACCGGGGTTTCGGTGGCGGCCGGGGTTTCGGTGGCCGTGGGAGTCTCCGTCTCGGCAGGTGTTTCGGTCACAACCGCCTCGTCAGTTTCCGGTTGTGCCGGTTCTTCCTCCGCAGGGATCTCCTGGGGATTCCCGGCGTTGTCGTCCACAGTTTCCGGTTCTTCGGTCACAGGTTCTGTGACCGTTTCTTCCACAGATTCGCCTTCTGCGGCAGGGCTCCGGGGTTGGGTCATATCTTCAGCCGGCTCTTCGGCCTGCACGGAGGCAACGGTCCGTTCCTCCTGTGCCAGAGCCTGCGCCGGCATCATGGAAGCCAGCACCGCACAGGCCAGCAGCATGCTGGCCGCGCGGCGGGACTTCCGCCACAAATTTTGCATAATTCCATCCTTTCCGGGCCTGTTACGGCCCATAATCGCGCCGGATGGCTCCGGTGCGGTTGCTGTATGACTTTACGCAGGTTAGTATACGCTATCCCGGTCACAAAATCAACAAGTAATTGGATGCATTTATATTTTTCAGACAATTAGACTCTTTTCTCACTATTGGTTTTCCATCTTTTGTAAAAACTGCACGGTAATAAATTCCGCGTTTTCGTTTCTCTGGTTTTATTTTTGTGACCAGAGCATGGCAGGTTCCGTCCCGCCTTGCCGTCCGGCCGGTTGGCACACAAAAAAGCCCCGTGCAGATTGCTCTGCACGGGGCTTGCGGCGGGGGCGGCAGTTCCGTCCCCGGGATTCATGAGGGGGTCACGCCTCAGGCGTCGGCCCGGTCATCGTCTTCGGGTTCTTCCCGGTCTTTCATGGTCAGGACCGCGATGACGATCTGGATCACCGCAAGGATGACCATCAGCATGGTCCACTTGTCCGCAAAGGCCATGGTCCGGCTCACATCCTCGGTCAGCAGGAAGGCCGCAACGGCGGCAACCGCCGGGACCAGAGATGCCAAACGCCAGGCATTGCGCTTGCGGCGCAGCAGGTACCCCAGCACCAGCAGCACGCCGCCCAGGGCGGTCAGCACGGCCAGGACCAGGTTGAGCACGGCCCAGGTGTTGTTGGAACCGGCCAGAGGCGTTTCCTCCTCCCCGATGGACTCTTCCGCACCGGCTTCAGGCGCCAGCGGGGTTTCCTCGTCCGGAATCTGTTCCGGTTCTTCCTCGGCGCCGGCTTCTTCCGGTGCTGCCGTGGCGGCAGGTGCCGGGGAAGGAGCCGTGGCAGCGGGCGCGGCGGGAGATGCCGCGGCGGATGCCGTCAGCGGCGCGGGGCTTGCGGCGGGAACCGTCACGGCTGCCGTCTCCCCGACCGCCTTATAATAGAAGGTAATCACATTTTCCCCGGTACCGATGGTAATGCTCTGGGGATTTTTGTCGCTGGTCAGGGTGTAGCCGGCAATATCGGGGGCCGTCTCGGTCACCGTGGTGCCGAAGGTCTGGCCGCCCACGGTCTTTTCCCCGGCCAGAACCCCGGCGGTGCCGTCCTCCAGATAGCGGACGGTGTAGCTCAGGTCGGTGCGCAGGGTGAAGTTTGCCGTAAACACGGTATCCAGGTCCGTGGCCGCCATGCTGCGGACGGCCTGGACATCAGCCCAGCTGCCGCCCCGGTCGGCGGTGAAGTTGCGGAAGGTATAGCCGTCGGCGGGGGAAACTTCCGTCTCCGCCTTGGGCTGCACCACCGGTTTGGCGGCGGTCTGCCAGCTTTCCTGCCAGTTGTCGGCGGTATATACTTCATAGACCTGACCGGTCACGGTGCCGTTGCCGGCGCTGATGTACCGGAAGATGGTCTGGAAGGAATCGGGAATTCCGTCCCCGGTCTCTCCGGTGGGCGTTTCGGGATCGGCTTTGCCCTTTTCATCCGCAAAGATGGTCAGATTGCCGTTCACAGTGGTGATGTCATAGTTGCTGTTGACGGCGCTGTCCTCTTCCAGGCGGACGGCCAGCACATCCGGATACTGCCCGGCCGCTTCCACGCCCGCATTGGTGCGCACAATGGTGAAGTCCAGGGTTTCCCCTGCCGCCGCATTGGTCACCTCGGCGCCGAAAGCGGCCTTGTAATCCGGATCAGCCGCACCCGCCAGCTTGTATGCATCGCGGGCGGTAATGGTCACCGGACGGGCTGTAATATAAAAGGTGCCGTCCACATAGGTCACCTGATAGTTGCCCTGGGTCTTTTCCCCGGTAGCGTGGATGGTATAGCTGCCCACATCGGTGCCTTCCTCACGCCGGAGGGTGTACTCCACCGTGTCCTCGCCCAGGACGCCGTTCACAACGGCGGTCAGTTCCGGGTCCGCCTCACCGTAGGTCTTGCTCTTGTTCTCGGCTGTGACCGTCACCATCTTCGGGGTGATGACCTTGTCCACCGTCACCGTCTTGGTCACATAGTTGGGACTCTCGAAGGTCACAACCACGTTAAGGCGGCTGTCGCTCACATTGAGGGCATCGAGGGTGGTCTTTTCCCCGTCCGCCGTGCAGGTCACCTGTACACCTTCGGTGTTGGTCACCTGGATGGAATGGGTCTGGCCGTCATAGGGCAGGTTAAAGCCCGCCGCATTGGCCTGGTCGTCGGTCAGCGTCGCCCGGCCGATGGTCAGGGTGCCGTCCACATAGGTCACCTGGTAGTTGCCCTGGGTCTTTTCCCCGGTGGCGTGGATGGTATAGCTGCCCACATCGGTGCCTTCCTCACGCCGGAGGGTGTACTCCACCGTGTCCTCGCCCAGGACGCCGTTCACAACGGCGGTCAGTTCCGGGTCCGCCTCACCGTAGGTCTTGCTCTTGTTCTCGGCTGTGACCGTCACCGTCTTCGGGGTGATGGTCAGGGTGCCGGTTTCCTTGGCAATGTGGTACAGATAGCTAACATCGTTTCCGTCAGCATCCACAACTTTCAGGTCGGAAATGGAGTGGGTGCCGGTCTGACCCACATTGATCACACCCGGTGTGACCGTTGTGGTCGCCTGCAGGCTGTGCCCGTCGGCCAGAGTGCCGGCCGTCAGTTCCACGCCGTTGTCCGCGTCGATCGCCTGTCCGTCATAGGTTTTCTGCAGATCGCTTGCCTTGACGGTGATTTCGGTCTGCCGGGCAAAGTTGGCCGTATACACCCGGTCGGCGGAAACCTCGCCCGGAGTCAGTGTTGCGTCCGTTTCGACCTCCGTCCCGGTTTCGTCGGTCCAATTGACAAATCGCCAGCCTTCCTCGGCCCGGGCAGCAGAGCCCCGGGCGGCGGCATCGACTCCCACGTCTTCCGAATAGGAGGTCAGGGTGCCGCTCTTTTCCGGGCTCACCTGGTAGCGAATGTGGAATACGGTCTGCTCCCACTGGGCGGTCAGCGTAATGTCGGTGTCAACATGCGCGATGGTTTTGCTGTCTTCATCGGCGGCATTGTAGGTCTGATGATCGGCGCTGTTCAGCCAGCCGGTAAAAGCGTGGTCGGTCTTGGTCAGGTCGCAGGGTTCCACTGTATAGGCGTCGCCCCTGAGCAGGGTGACCTTCTCAGGCAAGTTCCCGGTACCGCCGTTGGCGGCATAGGCGACGGTGACCAGCTCGGCGGAATGGTCGCCGATGGTGACGGCCACCTGATAAGTGGTGGTCTCTTCGCTTACAGTGGGGGTCCAGACAGCCTCACCGACGCCGCTGTCCCCGGTAAACTGCGTTCCCAGCACGGTGTTGGCCAGCACATACCCGGCCATCTCCTTGTAGCCATCCAGGATATCCCATCCGACGGTTTTTTCTTCCTGTCTCAGCACCGTGCCGGATTCGGTGGAAAGGGTCACGGTAAGGGTGTAGCTCCGGGCATTCTTCCAGCTGGCGGTCAGACGCACATCCTGCAGCATCTGTTCCGCGGGAATCTTCTGCCCCGGCTGATACAGCGTCTCCTGTCCCTCGATCATCCAGCCCTGGAATACATACCCGTCACGGGTCGGTTTCTGGTTGCTGATGGTATAGGCTTCCCCTTTGTTCGGGGTATCCGAGGGAGCATTCAGATCACCCCAGCTGCCGCCGTTCAGGTCATAGGTCACGGTGACGGTTGCCTTTTCCCATACGGTATACAGGTCCATGTTTTCCTTGGGGGTGATTTTCTGGGAAAGATCATACACCTTGCTTCCGCCGGGGGTTTTGCTCCACCCCACCAGGCGGGTGTTGTTTTCCCCGCTGAGCCAGTCCAGGCTGGTGCTGGTGCCGCTCCAGAGGCTGGCAGGCACGTTCTCTTCATAGTAATACACCTGGGTCGCCTGACTCTGGGTATTGTGATAGGTCACGATGGCAAATTCAGCTTTCTGGTTGGTGGTAACCGCAAAGGTTCTGCTGCCCACGCTGCCGCCGGACAGACCCTTGTCCTGATAGTAAAAGGCGTAGGTAGCGCCGCGTTTTTTGGCCTGGCTGATGGCCTGAGAGAAATCCACGGTATATTTCCGGGAATTAAACAGGCCGAAGGAGGCCGACAGTCTTGCCACCGAGCTGTGGTCAATGCTGTACACATCCCCCGCCTGAATTCCGGTGAAGGTGGTCATCCCGTATTCAAAGTACTGATCCACTGCAATGTAGAATTCAATGCCCACCAGATCCTGTTTGGCAGTTTTCTCGGTGATTTCCGGCAGGGAGATCGTATCTCCGGGCAGGATTTCCTGGATGTTCTTGCCGTCCTTGCTGTAATAAATATGAACGTGGAGGTCCGTGGTGCTGTTGGTAAAGTAGTTGCTTTGGCCGGAATAGGCACTAGCCTCTGCGGCGTAGGTACCGGCCTCCGCGGCCCGGGCAGCCTCCTCCGGGTCTGCGGCGGGTTCTTCCGGTGCAGGCTCCTCCGCCGCGGCGGGCTGGGCATTGCCCACCGCCGCCACCACAAAGGGGCTGAAGGAGTTCACAGTGAAGGTCACGTCACTTCCGTTGACGGTCCCTCTGTCGGCGGAACCGTCCGCCTTCAGATGCGCGGCGTACAGGGTCAGGCCCTCTTCCCCGGGCAGGGCAATGCCGGACAAAGTCACGGAAGCGGACTGGCCTTCCGGCAATGTGTATTCATTTCCCTGCGCATCGGCCAAAGTGATATCGTACGCTTCAATTTCACGAATATCATTACTATTTACCGCTTCCATCAAAGCCTGCATGTTGTCGTCACCCAGGCTGTCGCCGTTCATTTCGGTCACAACGACCTGCACATCTGCGGGAAGTTCCGCCGTCACGGAGACCGCGGTGTTCCCCGCCGAAGCTTCCAGCGTCCGGAGACTGACCGAAGGTGCTGCGGGCGCGGTTTCCTCCGCCGGTACCGTCACAGCGGCATCGGTCTGCGCATCAGCCTCCGTGTTCTCTTCCGGTTCCGCAGCAGCTTCTGCCTCCGGTGCTGCGGTGGGTTCTTCCACTTCGGCGGCCGGTTGGGAATCCTCCTCGGACTGTTCCTCAGGCTGCTCTTCAGGCTGTTCCTGGGGCTGCTCCCCGGTCACGGCAGGTGCCTCGTCACTCACGGGTTCCTCCGGCGCTGTTTCGGGAACAGCCGGGTCGGTTTCCGGGGCAGGGCTTTCCGCTGCCTCCTCCGTTACCTGCTCATCATCGTTGTTTTCCGCCTCAGCAGGCGCCTGTTCGGTACCGCCTTGCTCCGGCTCGGACGGCACGCTTTCTTCCGGCATGGCATCCGCCGCGGCGGTTTCGACCGGAGCGGTATCTTCCGCAAAGGCCTGGACCGGCGTGATGGAGGCCAGCATCGCAAAGACCAGCAAAACGCTGATCACCCGGCGTGCCTTGAACCATAACTTGTCCATGAAAATTCTCCCTTCCGGGCATTCTCGCCCTTATTGCGTCGCCCATTAACCGGGCAATGAATGATTACGGGTTCTATCATACTCTCGCCCGGTCACAATTCGGTCACAAAACACGGTTCGCCTCTCAAATCATCCATTTGTTTATGACCGTTTGATTTTTCAGGGAAAATTTTGTGCACTTTTGCAAAAAAACAGGTCGCCTTTTCACGGGGCCTTCACTTTTTCTGTGGCATATTCCTGTTATGGCACAAAGAAAAGCCCCGCACAGATGATTCTGTGCGGGGCTTTTTGATTCAGAGCGGAGTCTTCCGTTCCGGTTTCAGAGGGCTGGTCACGCCTCAGGCATTGGCGGCGTCGTCCTCATCGGGTTCCTGCTTGTCCTTCATGCTCAGGACCGCGATGACGATCTGGATCACCGCGATGATGACCATCAGCAGGGTCCAGCGGTCCACAAAGGCCATGGGCAGGCTCATGTCTTCGGTCAGGATGAAGACGATGATGGAACCGATGCCGGGGATCAGGCTGACCAGGCGCCAGAAGCCGTGCTTCTTGACGGTGTATTCCTCGTTGCCTTCCTCATCTTCCTTGCGCTTCTTGCCCAGGTAACCGATGAGCAGCAGCACGCTGCCAAGGGCGGTGAGGATGGTCAGGATCAGGTTGAGCAGAGCCCAGGCTGCGTTGCCGCCAGCCAGCGGGGTCTCTTCTTCGCCGATGGATTCCTCTTCACCGGCTTCCGGAGCCAGCGGGGTCTCCTCTTCCGGAACCTCTTCCTCTTCTGCCGGAGTTTCCACTTCTTCCTCCGGCGC
>CAUEKL010000066.1 GCA_959018215.1 uncultured Gemmiger sp. | reverse complement strand
GTTGTCTTCCTGGGGGGGATTGGGGGTAGGGTCCACCGCTTGATCACCTAGTTTGCCCAAGTAAAGATCGTCCACCGCCCCCCAGCCGCCGGGCTGGATGTCCAGCAGGACGCCCGGCGTAACGACGGTTTCTTCCTTCAGCGTAAAGGTCAACAAGGGCTGCTGCCAGTCGCCCCACTGGGTACCGGCAAAGTCTACGGAGGCCAGTTCACTGCCATCCGCAGCTGCCACGGAAATCCGGCCCGAAGCCCCCTCCCCCTGCATATAGAGAGTGAAAGTGTATTGTCCGGGCTGCAGCGTCACCGGGCTGTGCTGCACAGTGACCGTGCGTGCTGCTGCGGAATAGAAATGAAGATATCTTCTGCCGCCGTGCAGGTTGCCGGGTTCCTTTTCCGTAACGCCGTTGCCCGGCCAGTTTTCTGAAAAGGTATATCCGGTACTCCCATCCTCAAAGCCGGGATTTTCCAGCAGATTGGGGTAAATGACAGTCAGCGTGCAATGAACTTCCACCGTCACAGGGGTATCGGCGGGTGTTACCGTTACAGTGCCCTGCACAGTATAGCTGCCCGTCGGCAGAGCGTTCAGATCCAGCCCGGCAGTTTCCCATACCACGGGGGCTGCCTCGCTGGTACCGTCGCTGTAATATACGGTAGTTTTGTCCGGCAGGGTGACAGCAGCGGTGCCGTCGCTGCCTGCCTCCACCGCAAGAACCGGGTTGTCGGCACTTTCCACCTTTTTAGGTGCCACCGAGCCGGTTTGCATCAGCTTCCAGACATACAACGACGCCAGCGGCTTTCCATCGAAATCAAACATTGCCTGATTGTCCACCGCCGAGCCGCCGTACCATTTTCCGGCGTCGTCGGGGTCATATTCCCCCGCATAGGAGGATGCCCAGCCGGAGCCGTATTGTTCCCAGGCAAGGCGGTTGGCTGCCACCTGCGCATCGTAGGCTTCCCCTTCCAGGCCGGAGACGTTGTGCACCGGCTGCCAGGCCGGTTCCCAGTAAAACAGGCCGATGCCGTTCTCCCCTACCGCAGTGACGGCCCGGGCCACGTCGGCCACCTCCGACGCCTGCCCCTGAACCGAGAAGGCCCAGTTTTTACCGCTCATATTGCTGTTGTCGTTGGAACCGACCCGCACGGTATTGTCGTGGCCGTCGCCATCCTCCAGCGTGGTAGCCCAGGAGGTCTCGGCTACCATGACCTTCTTGCCGTAGGTGTCGGCCACCTGCTGCAGCACAGCGGTCAGGTTGTCCAGCGTGCCGTGCCAGTAGGGATAGTAGGAAGTGGCAAATACATCGTAGCTCACGTTATGATCGGCCAGCTGTTTGGCGTATTCTGCATAGCGGCCGGATGTTTCGGGGTTGGTAAAATGAACCGCCGCCAGAATGTTGGTACGGTATTCGGCCGCCACCGCATGAGCAGCGTCCACACCGGCCGCAAACAGCTTGGCGGCGGCGTCCCAGCCGTCGCTTCCGTACATCACCCCGGCAATGCCGTTATTGGTTTCGTTGCCGATCTGCACCATGCCCACATTGACCCCAGCATCCAGCAGCGTGCGCAGGCTGCTGGCAGTAAAGGCCGAGACGGCTTCGGCTTTTTCGTCCACCGCCATGTTCTTCCATGCCTTGGGCGCCTGCTGCTTGCCCGGATCGGCCCAGAAGTCCGAATAGTGGAAATCAATAAGTACCTGCAGTCCTGCTTCGGTAGCCCACTGGCCCATCTGCAGGGCGGCGTTCAGATCGTTGTTGCCGCCGCCGTAGCCGCGCCTCTGGGCATCATAGGGGTCATTCCAGACCCGCAGGCGCACCCAGTTTACCCCCGCGTCGGCCAGCTGGGCCATAAAGGCCTTTCCCTGGGCTTCCACGGAGTCTCCCAGCGGGTTACCGTCCGCATCCCGGAACACTACCCCGCTGTTGAGCAGTGAGAGCAGTGAGGAAACGTCCACGCCGCGGATAAAATCACCGTCGGAACCGGCTACATAGGGCACGGTAATCTCGGCCTCCACCGGATCCGGGGCAGGCTCCTGGGGTTCCTCCACGGCCGCAGCTTCCACCGCCGCAAAAGCGATGGCCAGACGGTCCGTCTCGGTTTTCAGCTCCGCCGCCAGGTAATAGGTTCCCTCACCGGGCAGCGTGGCGTCGGCAGTTAGGCTGTGCCCGCTGTTTTCATCGTAATTGCTGAATACGGCATCCACCGGGGCGCCTTCATGCCCGGCCTGCCACTGGTCGGCCCAGAACCACAGGTACAGTCCCTCTGCCGCCAGGTCTGTGACCGGTTCCCCGTCCTTGCAGACCACCGCGCTCAGGTGGACGGTATCTCCTGCGGTCACACTGTTGGTATCCGCCGTCAGTGCCACGGTATACACCGGCGTCTCGGGCGCGGGCGGGGTCACTTCCTCCTGCCGGACCAGTTCCAGATCATCCAGGCGCCCCCAGCCATCCGGCGCACACGGCAGCGTCACACCCACGGTGTACGCCCCCGTCGTTTCCACAGCGAAAGTTTTTTCCAGCGTGTCCCAGCTGCCGTAGCCGGTCAGCGAGGTCCGGGCGCCGGTCTGCGAACCGCAGAAAAGCAGCGCCTCACACTTTTCGCCCTGTACGGAGGCGCGCATCATATAGTTGCCTGCCTCCAGCGTAACGGTCTGGCTGACCGTCACCGTCGCCTCGTTGGGGCTCCACCAGTGAAGCATGGCGGCATCGTTGCCGTCAGGGTCCTTGCGATCGATGACGGTCTGGGATTCCGCTTCGCCACCCCAGTCAGAGGCCGTGCATGTCCAGGGGCTGTCCTCGCCCCAGATATCCTGGTCGAAGCTGCCATCCTGCAGCAGGTTAACGGCATTTTCCTGAGCCGCCGCAGCAGGGGCAAGGACCAGCAGCATGGCCAGGGCCAGCAGGGCGCTGAAAATACGCCGGACGCCATAACATTTTTTCACAGATTTCACCTCTTTATAAAAATGAGGGGACCGCTGCACGACAAAGAGTTCGCAGCGGTCCCCTTCCGGATTCATTCTGCGCAAAGCGCGGGGCTCCGGCCAACAATCAGCCCTTGTCCGCGCCGGAAGTAATGCCTTCCACGTAGAATTTCTGCATAATGACGAACAGGACCGAAATGGGAATGGATACCAGCACACCACCGGCACAGAACAGTGCAAAATAATTGTTGACCAGTGTGCGGGAAAGCATGTTGTACAAGCCGATAGCCACCGTCCAGTCCGAGCTGACACCCGAATTGAGGATCATCTTGGCCATAACGAAGTCGGTCCAGGGCATCATGAAGGAATTGATGATGGTATAGACCAGGATCGGACGGGACATGGGAATGACCACCTGCAAAAAGATGCGCGCTTCCGACGCACCATCCAGCTTGGCGGCCTCCCGCAGGGAAGCAGGTACCGTATCGAAGAATCCCTTGCAAATCAGGTAGCCCAGGCCAGAGGACCCGGCATACACCATGATCAGACCGGCGTAGGAGTTGGTCAGGTTCAGATACCGCAGCACGAAGTAGACGGCAATCATGGCCAGTACGCCGGGGAACAGGTTGACGGTGACCGAGAGATTCTGCAGCAGGCGGCGGCTCTTGAATCGGCAGCAGCTGAATGCGTAGGCAACCATCAGCACAAAGCAGGTAGAGATCACGCAATTGAAGCAAGCCACAACAAAGGTATTGGCAAACCACTGCGGGAACTGTGCCACACTGTCAGGATGGAACAACACGTCGATGTAATTGTCCAGGGTATAACTTTCCGGAAAAAAAGTGGTGATGTTGATACCGCGATAGCTGGAGAAGGAAGTGACCAGCAGCCAGACGATGGGCACCAGCCAGACCGCCGCCAGAATAGCCAGCACCAGATGGCGAAGGACGCTGCCCACACCGCGCCGGATTTTGCCCTGGCGCAGCTGCTTTTGGGTGGAAGCTGTCATAACCTGCGTCAAGAGAACGTCGCCTCCTTCTTATTGATAAAGCGGAAACATACCACCGTAAATACGGCGCAGATGATAAAGACCATAATGCCGATGACGGCGGCCATCTTGTAGTTGTACTGCTCCTGTGTCAGGCGGAACAGCCAAGTCACCAGCAGGTCCACTTCCTTGGCGCTGGAGGCAGCCATGGCCTGGTCGGTGGTTACATAGACATCCTGCGTGAGCAGATAGATGACGTTGAAATTGTTGATGTTCTTTACAAAGTCGGTGACCAGCGCCGGGCCCTGTACGCTGAGCAGGTACGGCAGCTTGATGGAGAAGAACATCTGCACGGGGTTGGCACCGTCAATGCGGGCGGCTTCCAGCATATCGCCGGGAATGTTCATCAGCACACCGGTGGCAATGAGCATCTGGTAGGGCACGCCTACCCAGATGTTGATAAGAATAATCATCACCTGTGCCCAGCCCGCATTGGTCAGGAAAGGAATGTACTCCATGTTGGCGCCGATCAGGCCGGCATTGCGCAGCAGTTCGGTGACACCGAGGTTGGCCATCATGGTGTTGAAGATGCCGTTGTCGCTGAAGAAGTTGCGCACCAGCAGCAGGGTGACGAACTGGGGCACCGCAATGGTGATGATAAAAAGCGTACGCCACAGCTTGGGCAGCTTGGTTTTTCGGTCATTGATGAACATGGCCAGAAAAACACCGCCGAAGAAGTTGGTGAAGGTGGCAAAGAACGCCCATACCAGCGTCCAGACCAGGATCTTGCCGAAGGCATACCCAAAGGTAAGGGAGAGCGCCTGCCCGCCGCCGAACAGGGTGAGGAAGTTGGTCATACCCACCCAGGTAAACAGCGAGTTGGGCGGCATATGCTGCTGGTCATAGTTGGTGAAGGCCACCGCAATGAGGATGAAAAGCGGTATGATGGTGAAGATCACCACGCCCAGTACCGGCAGCGTCAACAAGGTGACGTAGAACTTCTCGTTCAGGTAGACGCGGATATCCTGGCCGAAGCTGTTGGTCTTTTTGCCGGCCTGACGGATTCTTTGCAGTTGATAGTTGGAAGTTACCACCGCCATAGCCGATGCCAGCAGCGCCACGATAACCACCAGGGCAATAACGCTGAGCAGCAGAATGGCAAAGGAGTTATCATAATTGTTGACTTCGTTTTTCATGGTCGCCGGGTTGAAGACCATTTCCATCTGGACGGTGCCCAGCGTACCGAATTTCATCAGGTTGGGAATGCCTGCCACGCCCAGGTAGTAAAGGCCGAGCCCCTGCACCAGCGTGACCAGCACCGCCTTGATCAGCTGACCGTGGCCGATGTAGCCAAGCCCCCAGATGAGGAAGGACAGTTTGGTGAAGATGTCACCGTGAACCAACGCATGGCCGAATTTTTGCAGGAAGTTGGGTTCTTTGCCGTCTGTACGCAGCGGCGCTTCAAAAGCCATTTCTGCCACCGTGCCCACTCCTTTCAGTCAAATATTTTCTCACATGAAAGCCGGCACTGCCACAGGTAAGTGCCGGCCGGATGGTTTGCTGCCGCACAAGCGGCGAAGATTACTGAGCCACCGGAGCGGTAATGCCGGCTACGGCATCATCCACCAGCTGCTGAGTGGTCTTGCCCTGCGTGTCGCCGGAGACCAGGATCTGGCCCAGGCTGGCAGCGGGATCCCAATAGTTGGTGCCCACGCGCTGCAGATCCGCGTAATCACTCTGAGCGGCCAGGGCGGCGATGGCGGGAGCGGCCTGGACTGCCTCGGAAGCGTTTACATTGATGTTGGAGGGGCCCAGGTTGCGCACTTCAAAGCGCTTCTGCTGGTTGGCCTCATTGGTGATGTAGTCCGCCAGCATCATGGCTACGCCTACGTTGGCGCTGTGGGGGTTGACGCCCACCAGCTTGTAGCCGGCGAAAGAACTCATCTGGACCTGCTCGCCGTTGAGGGTGTAGGTGGGCAGCTTGGCGGCGGCGTAGTTGTCGCCCCACTTTTCCTGGGCCACGTTGGCGTTCCAGGTACCGCTGACGGCAGCGCAAACCGTGCCGTTTTCAATGCCGGAAACGATGTCGGCATCGGAGGCACAGACAAAAGCGCTGTTGGAGGCCATATCCATGATGGCCTGGGCCACGTCGGCGCCGGGGGCCTCGTTCCAGTTGCAGACGGTGTTGACACCATCATCGGCCAGGGTGGCCTGCAGGCCGGCACCGGCAAAGAAGCTGTAAATGTACCAGCCGTCGTTGACGGTCATATCAAAGGTACGGCCAGCGGCGGCTGCGGCAGCCAGGATGCCGTCCACCGTCTGTGCATCCTCCGGGCTGATGACGCTGCTGTCGTAGTACAGGAAATAGCCGTTGTCGGCGGTCATGGGGTAGGCATAGAGCTTGCCGTTGAGGGAGGCTGCCTCCACAGAGCCTTCCAGATTGCGGCTCTTCACATCGTCGGCGTTGAGGGAAACTTCCTGCAGGGCGCCGGCGGCCACCAGCTCGTTGAGCTGGTCATCGGCGAAGGCAAAAATATCCGCAGCGGCGGTGGGGTCGGTCAGAATATTGTCCTTGGTATCGGACTCAGAGCAGGCACCGATGTTGATGGTGATGTTGCCCTTGTCTTTGTTTTCTTCAATAAAAGCATCGGCCATCTCGCGCAGCATGGTCTGATCTTCCTCTGCGCCCCACATGGTCAGTGTTACATCACCCCAGCTGGCAGCCGCCTCAGTGGTGGCATCGCTGGTGGAGGCAGTTTCAGCGGCCGATCCGCTCTGGCTTGCGCCGCAAGCGGCCAGCGACAGCGCCATGGCAGCAGCCATGGCCAGGCTCAATTGCTTTTTCATGATATCTTCTCCTTTGGTAGCAAGCACGGCACACCGCACTTTGATTTTTTGTTGCGCCAATATAGCGCAATTCATTGCACTATCTATTATACAGAGGGCCGGTTCTTTCTGCAATACATTATTTTTACAGTGTTTTTTTGTGGTTTTTGTGCAACCTGCGTGAACATTGCGCGGTTTTTTCCGAGCAAGCGCGCAACGTTGCGCTACTTGGTTTTTCCTCCCCTACGGCAACGAATCCTGCCTGTGTACGAAAAAAGCCGACCACCGTGGTGCGGCGGGCGGCTTGCAAAACTGCCTGTATAACTTTTAATGGGTGGAATCCCGCAAAATGACCTGATACCCTTCCACCTGGCGGGTATTGATTTGCTTGCCGGCCAGGATGTCCAGCAACATACGGCAGGCAGATGCCCCCAGTCGCTCGGCATCAAACTGCACGGCCGACACATTGGGAACCGTGCTCAGCAGCAGCTCACTGTCGTACAGACTGGCCACCTGCAGGTCCTGCGGCACCCGGATATGCCGGGCGTGCAGTGCCTGCATCACATCAAAAGCCAGCCGGTCATCGCCGCACAGCAGGCAGTCGGGATGCTGATCCAGCACCGCCTCCAGTGCGTCGGAACGCTGGGCTATGCTTTCCACACCGTCCTGTATCAGGCGGCGATCTTCCGGAACGCCGAACTCCGGCAGCGCCCGTAAATATCCCCGCATACGGTCAATGTTGACCGTATAGGTGTTGGTTCCCACGATCAGTGCAATGCGCCGGGCCCCCAGCCTCAACAGCAGCCGGGTCATCTCGTAGGATGCCCCCACCTGATCGTTGTCTACCTGAGGAATGGAAGTATCCTCGCACCGGCCAATGACCACATAGGGCACGTGGTACTGCTGCAGCAAATCCAAGCAGGGATCGTCCTCCATGGCACGGGAAAGAATCACACCATCGGTTTTGCGGTTGGAAAGCTGCCGTTCCAGCTGGCTTGTGTCGGAAGCGCTGGCATAGCACAGCAGCAGATCGTAGCCCCGCTGGGCTGCCATCATGCTGATACCGCCCATACATTTACGAAGAAACGGCAGGTCCAAATGGACAAAATGCGGTGGGATGATCATGGTCAGGTTATGGGTAACGGTCTTTTCGGTCCAGCGGGCGCGCACGGTAGGCGCCGCGCCGGTACTGGCCACATAAGCCCGCACCCGGCTGCGGGTGGCTTCACTGATGCGGCCCTTGCCTGACAAAGCACGGGATACAGTTGTTTTGGATACCCCCAGTGCTTTGGCAATTTCCTCAATGGAGATAGAATCTCCCTGCATTTCTGCCACAGTGATGCCTCCCCTGTCAAGTTGGCGCAACTTGTTGCGCTTATTTCAGAATACCAGCTTTTTTCCCGCTCTGTCAAGGTTCCGGGCCAAAATCCGGCATAACTGCCAGCTTTGTACAAAAAAAATCAGCATTTTGACAAAAAGCCGCATCCCCCTCAAAGGGACGCGGCAGGATATTGGAAATCAGAGCATTCGTTGGAGTTCCCCGGCATCGGTCCGCCAGGCCGCCGTACCATAAGCGGGCAGCTCCACTCCCAGCGCTTGCACCGGCGCAGGATTACAGTTCTGCACAAACAGCAAACCCTCCCGCCGGGTGGCCAGCACACCGTCGGGCAGCGGCACCGGAGCCGCCGGTTCCAGCCCGGCTTCCTCGGTCAGGGCGTTGTAGAATGCCTGGTAAAAGTCCGGCGTGAAGCGGCTGGCCAGGTAGTAGGCCCGGCCCTGACCGTAGAGGTGTACAGCCGCAGCGGGCGCACCGGCAAAGTAGTCCTCCCCGTAGAGCAGCAGTGGTGTGGCGGGCGATTCTTCATTCAACACCGCAACTTCACAAAGTACGCTGGCCTGGGTGGCAGGCAGCGGCAGCGGTGCGTTTTCCACAGGCTGGCAGCTACGGGTTTCCCCATCGTACAGGCCGTCGATCTCGGCACGGCGCAGCCCCAGCAGTTCGGTCAGACCGTACGGAGTGTCCCCCAGGCGGCAGAGATCGCTTTCGTCCACCACGCCGGTCCACTGGCTGACCACCACCGTACCGCCGGCACGGGCAAAGTCACAGAGCTTTGCGGCAAAATCCTCCCGCAGCAGATAGAGCATCGGCACCACCACCAGGCCGTAGCCGGTCAGGTCGGCATCCTGGCCGATCAGGTCCATCGTGATGCCGGCGCGAGCCAAAGCGTTGTAATGGCAGGCCAGTTCCTTCCAATAGCCCATGCCACAGTTGCGGGGGCCGCTGGACCCTTCCATAGCCCAGAGATTGGGCCAATCATGGACCAGAGCCGCCTGCCGGGGGCGCCGACGGCCTGCCGCACAAGCCAGTTCCTCCAGCGCTGCGCCCACCTGGGCGGTTTCGCGGAAGATTCGGGTATCGGAGCGGCCGTCATGCCCCACCACCGAACCGTGGAACTTTTCCTCTGCACCACGGCTGGCACGCCACTGGAAGTAACAGACGCTGTCCGACCCATGGGCCACCGCCTGCAGGGCACTGAGCATCGCCATGCCGGGCTTCTTCTGTTTGGTCACCGGCTGCCAGTTGGTAAAGCTGGGGCTGGATTCCATCATCAGGAACGGCTTGCCTTTCAAGGAGTAGAACAGGTCATGCATCATGGCGGTATCCAGCGCGGTCTGTTCCACCGTCTCGGTGGCCTTGTGCCAAGTGGGATAGTTGTCCCAGCTGACTACATCCAGCTCTCTGGCCAGGTCGTGGTAGTCGATATCGTGGAAGCGGTACATCAGGTTGGCGGTAAACCGAGCCTTGGGGGCCAGGGCACGCACACAGTCCCGCTCAAATTTGAAAAAGTCGATGTGGCGGCTGCTGACAAACCGTTTCCAGTCCAGCAGCAACCCCTGCACCGCATCCTCCCCCTGGGGCGCAGGGCTCTCGATCTGTTCCCAATCGGTGTAGTCATGGCTCCAGAAATGTGTGTTCCAGGCCTTGTTCAGCACTTCCAGGCTGCCGTACCGGCGCTGCAGCCAGCGGCGGAACTCCACCTGGCAGAGCGGGCAGTGACAGTCGCCCCCCATCTCATTGGAGATGTGCCACAGGATCACCGCCGGGTCTTCACCAAAACGGCGGGCCAGTTGTTCATCGATGGCACGCACCTTTTCCCGGTAGAGCGGTGAGGTATAGCAGTAATTCTGCCGACGGCGGAACAGTTCCCGCGTGCGGTCGCTGCGCACCCGGCGAACTTCGGGGTATTTTTGCGCCATCCAGGCAGGCCGCGCCGCACTGGGGGTGGCCAGAATGGTGAAGATACCGTTGGAATACAGGTTGTGGATGATATCCGCCAGCCAATCCAGATGGTATTCCCCTTCCCGGGGTTCCAGCAGCGACCAGGAAAACACCCCCAGGGTGACCACATTCACATGTGCCTGTTTCATCATGGCAACATCCTGCGCCAGAATATCCGGCCGATCCAGCCACTGTTCGGGATTATAATCTCCGCCGTGAAGAAGCTTTTCTCTCTGCATACCTTTGCCTCCGCGAGATTGCGCAATGTTGCGCATATTCACAAATGTATATTAGCATCAGTATAGCAGGTTCAGCGCAGATACGCAATGGGATAGCGCAAGTTTTTCGGGATATTTTGCGCAATTTATGCGTCACACGTTGCGCTCATTAATAATAATGAACTCGTGAAATTTTACAGCAGGACGAATATCCAAGATAAACGGCTCTTTCCCTTGCCACTGCTCTACCTCTTTCTCTGCTTCAGGACGAAATACCAGTTGCTTTCCTTGTTCCACATCACATACGGTAAATCATCTAACTGTTCATCAGAATTCCACATCATTTAGAGGTCAGGTCTCCCCCTGCTAATCACTAGAAGTACATTATACTAATGACATCCCGCTGAGGCGCCGCATTTATGTTATAATATTCTTAATCTATGTACACGCCCCGCCATAGCCGAGGGTTGTCTTACCGCTAAAGCAAACAAAACAGCCGCAATATTGATTGCGGCTGTTTCTGGTGCGCCATCGGGGACTCGAACCCAGGACCCACTGATTAAGAGTCAGTTGCTC
>CAUEKL010000065.1 GCA_959018215.1 uncultured Gemmiger sp. | reverse complement strand
TGCGCATTGCCGAGACCGAGAAGTACGCCCATGTGACCTTCTTCTTCAACGGCGGCGTGGAAGCCCCCTACGAGGGCGAGGACCGCAAGGTCATCCCCAGCCCGAAGGTGGCTACCTACGACCTGAAGCCCGAGATGAGCGCCCCCGAGGTGGCCGAAGAGTGCCGCCAGCGCATCGAGAGCGGCAAGTATGATGTCATCATCCTGAACTTTGCCAACTGCGACATGGTCGGCCACACCGGCGTGTTCGACGCCGCCGTCAAGGCCGTGGAGGCTGTGGATGCCGGCGTCAAGAAGGTCATGGACGCCGTGCTCAAGATGGGCGGCGTCATGTTCCTGACCGCCGACCACGGCAACGCCGAGAAGATGGAGAACCCGGACGGCTCTCCCTTCACCGCCCACACCACCAACGTGGTGCCCTTCGCGGTCATCGGAGCCGGCGACGTGAAGCTGCGGGAAGGCGGCTGCCTGGCCGACATCGCCCCCACCATGCTGCCCTTCATCGGCCTGGAAGTCCCCGCCGAAATGACCGGCAAGAGCATCATCGTCGGCTGATTTTTCCCAGTATCGTTGCCCGGAGGCTGCCCGCCTCCGGGCTTTTTTGGTCTGCCCTTGCACCCGGGGCCCAAATGGGGTATGATAAGGACAGGCAAAACCGCAATACTGTGCCGCTTTCCGGCGGCCTAGGAATCAGAAGGAGAACACCATGCGTTATTGCAAAAAGTGCACCATGCCGGACACCCGTCCCGGCATCACCTTTGACGCCGAAGGCGTCTGCAGCGCCTGCCGCCATTACGAGCACCGCAAGGATGTGGACTGGGATGCCCGCTTCAAGGAATTTGAAAAGTTCTGCGATAAATACCGCGGCATGAACGGCCCCGGCGGCTATGACTGCGCGGTGGCGGTCTCCGGCGGTAAGGACAGCCATTTCCAGGTCTGGATGCTCAAGGAAGTCATGCACATGAACCCCATCCTCTTCAGCGTGGAGGATAACTTCCCCATGACCCAGGCGGGCATCCACAACCTGAAGAATATCAGCGAGGAATTCGGCTGCACCATCATCAGCTGCAAGCCCAACATCAAGGTCCAGAAGGTCCTGATGCGCAAATTCTTTGAAAAGTACGGCAAGCCCACCTGGTATGTGGACCGTCTGATCTACACCTTCCCCCTGCACATGGCGGCCAAGTTCAACACCCCCATGCTCTGCTACGGCGAAAACGTCAGCTTTGAGTACGGCGGCAACGCCGACCAGGAGACCTACTCCGCCATGGACCAGATCGAAAACGGCGTGGCCGTGGGCATGCCCATGGAGGAACTGCTGGGCGACGGCGTCACCGAAAAGGACCTGAGCCTGACCCTGGCCCCCTCCGCCGAGGAGCGGGCCAAGCTGGACCCCTTCTACCTGAGCTACTTTGTGCCCTGGAACAGCTACAAGAACTACCAGATCGCCAAGGCCCACGGCTTCCATGACCTGACCCATGAATGGGACCGCACCCACCATGCGGAAAACTTCGACCAGATCGACTCCCGCGCCTACCTGGTGCACTCCTGGCTGAAGTATCCCAAGTTCGGCCATGCCGCCGCCACCGACTATACCGCCCGCTATATCCGCTACGGCATGATGACCCGGGACGAAGCCGTCAAGATCATCAAGGAGCGGGACGGCAAGCTGGACCCGCTGTGCGTGCGGGATTTCTGTGACTTCTGCGGCTACACCGAGAGCGAGTTCTGGGCCATCATGGACAAGTTCTACAACCGCGACCTGTTCGAGAAGAACGAGTACGGCGAATGGGTGCTCAAGCATCCCATCTGGGAAGAAAACGCCTGAGCCGGAAGGAGCAGATGGTTACGATGGTCAAACACATCATTCTGTGGCAGCTCAAACCGGAGCTGACCGCCGACGAGAAGGCCAAAGTCAAGGCGGGCATCAAGGCCGGGCTGGAAGGTCTGGCCGGGCAGATCCCCGGCCTGGTGGAGATCCATGTGCAGACCGAAGGCCTGCCCTCCTCCAACGCCGACGTGATGCTGGATTCCACCTTCACCGACGAAGCTTCCCTCAAGGGGTATTCGGTCCATCCCGCCCATGTGGCGGTGGCCGACGGCAAGGTCCGTCCCTACACCGCCACCCGCACCTGCCTGGACTTTGAGGTGTAAGCCCCCTTGCAAATACCGACGGGGTATGCTATAATCTCCAATATCTGAGCAAGGCAACGGCGCCGCGCATACAGGCTTATTCTGTATGCGCGGCGCTTTTTTTGATGGTGGAAGAAAGGAAGGAACCCTCTCATGGAAAAACTGCCCCGCTACGTGGAGATTGATTACTCCAAATATGCGCCCGATATCCCCGAAGACCAGCTGGAGACCTACTACGGCCTGCCCCAGAAGGTCCGCTTCTGCAAGGAATGCGTCATGAGCAACCAGAAGCCAAACTCCTGCTACGAGTTTGAGCATACCATCCATTCCATCAAGAAGACCATGGTCATCCAGGATGACGGTGTCTGCGATGCCTGCCACGCCTGCCACAACAAGGCCAACGGCCATATCGACTGGGCCCTGCGGGAGAAGGAACTGCGGGAACTGTGCGATGAGTACCGCAAGACCGACGGCTCCTACGACTGCCTGGTCCCCGGTTCCGGCGGCAAGGACAGCTTCTACGCCGCCCACCTGCTCAAGTACAAGTACGGCATGCACCCCCTCACCGTGACCTGGGCGCCCCACATCTACACTCCCTGGGGCTGGGACAACATGCAGGCCTGGATTCATGCGGGCTTTGACAATTACCTGTGCACCCCCAACGGCATGACCCACCGTCTGCTCACCCGTCTGGCCACCGAAAACCTCTTCCATCCCTTCCAGCCCTTCATCCTGGGCCAGAAGCAGCTGGCCCCCAAGATGGCGGCCAAGTTCGGTATTCCGCTGGTCTTTTACGGTGAAAACGAGGCCGAGTTCGGTAACCCCATCGCGGACAACAACTCTGCCCTGCGGGATGAGCATTTCTTTGCGGTCAACGATTACGACCACATCTATCTGGGCGGCGTGAGCCTGCGCCAGCTGGAGGAGGATTACAAGATCGACAAGGCCGACCTGGCCATCTACCTGCCCTCCGAAACCTCCAACCTGGAGAAGAACCATGTCCAGGTGCGCTACCTGGGCTACTATGAGAAGTGGCATCCCCAGGGCGCCTACTATTACAGCGTGGAGCACGGCGGTTTCCGTCCCGCCCCGGAACGCACCCAGGGCACCTACTCCAAGTACAATTCCATCGACGACAAGATCGACGATTTCTTCTATTACACCACCTACATCAAGTACGGCATCGGCCGCACCACCTACGATGCCGCCCAGGAGATCCGCAACGGCGAGATCACCCTGGACGAAGGCAAGGCCCTGTGCAAGAAGTTCGACGGCGAATACCCCGACCGCTTCGAGAAGGAGATCTTCAAGTATCTGTCCATCGACAAGAAGCACTTCCCCTGGGCCAGCCAGCTGTTTGAGCAGCCCCGCATGGACCGTGAGTACTTCATGCACCTGGCCGACCGCTTCCGCTCGCCCCATATCTGGAAGTATGAAAACGGCATCTGGAAGCTGCGCCACACCCCCTATGAGGGCGACAGCGAAGTGCTGTGGGGCGATCCCAAGGGCACCCATCACGAACAGTAACACAGGGAGCATACCATGGAACAAGGGCATAAGAAAATCCGGCTCATCGCCCGGCTGGATGTAAAGGACGAGAATCTGGTCAAGGGCATCCAGCTGGAGGGGCTGCGCAAGCTGGGCGACCCCAACGCCTTCGCCCGCCGGTACTATGAGGACGGCATCGACGAGCTGCTGTACATCGATATCGTGGCCAGCCTGTACAACCGCAACAACCTGTCGGGTATCGTCCGCCGCACGGTGGATGAGGTGTATATCCCGGTGTGCGTGGGCGGCGGGCTGCGCAGCGTGGAGGACGTGCGCGCCATTCTGTCCATGGGCGCCGACAAGGTGGCGGTGAACACCGCCGCCGTCAAGCGCCCCGAACTCATCACCGAAATTGCCGAAGCCTTCGGCAGCCAGTGCATGGTGCTGTCCATCCAGGCCAAGCGCAGCCATTCCATGCCCAGCGGCTGGGAAGCCTACTACGACAACGGCCGGGCCCATTCCGGCTACGACGTGGTGGAGTGGGCCAAACGGGGCCAGGAACTGGGCGCGGGGGAGATCCTGCTCACCAGCGTGGACTGCGAGGGCCTGCGGGACGGCATGGACCTGGACCTGATCCGCGCCGTGACCGGGGCTGTCACCGTGCCGGTCATCTGCGGCGGCGGTGTGGGCTGCGGGGATGACATCGTGGACGCCGCCGAAGCCGGTGCCGACGCGGTGGCCTGTGCCTCGGTGCTGCACTACGGCCAGGAGACCGTCCAGGAACTGAAAGAAGAGATCCGCGCAGGCGGGGTGGAGGTGCGCGCATGAAGGTAACCATCATTGACTACGGCCTGTCCAACCTGCTCAGCGTGCAGCATGCCTTCGCCCATTTCGGGGCCGAGGTCTGCCTGACCAGCCGCCCGGAAGAGGTGCTGGCGGCCGAACTGCTGGTGCTGCCCGGCGTGGGCGCCTTCCGGGACGGCATGGCCGGGCTGGAACGGCTGGGCCTGATCGAACCCATCCGGAAAAAGGCAGGGGAGGGGACTCCCTTGCTGGGCATCTGCCTTGGGATGCAGATGCTGTTTGAGGAATCGGAGGAGTTCGGGGTGCACAAAGGGCTGGGGCTCATCCCCGGCCGGGTGGTGCGCATCCCGGATACCGACGCCGACGGCAACCCCCAGCGGGTGCCCCATATCAGCTGGCAGGGACTGATCCCTGCCGAGCACCGGGACCCGCAGACCGGCTTTGCCGGCACCGCCCTGGAAGGGGTGCGCCCGGGCCAGGAATGCTATTTTATTCATAGTTACGAAGCAAAACCGGCCGCCCCGGAATACCGCCTGGCGGACACCGTATACGGCGGGCGTCGCATCTGCGCGGCCGCCATGTGCGGGTCGGTGCTGGGGGTGCAGTTCCACCCCGAAAAGTCCGGCCCCGTGGGACTGGAAATTTTGCGGGCTTTCGCCAATCTGCCGAAGGCGTAACCTTTCGCATGGGCTTTACCGCAATTTTACGCAACAAAAATCCAGAAACACGGAAAAATCGGTGTTGTATAAGCAGCTAGCAGTTACAAAATTAACCGCTTGCGTGACAACGAACAGAAAGGGTGTCTTCGTTTGAAAAAACTGATCCTGGTCACAAGCCCGCCGGCTTGCGGCAAGACCTTTATTTCCCGCCAGCTGGCGGCAGCACTCAAACATGTGGTGTATCTGGACAAAGACACCCTCATCCCTCTGTCCAAGCAGATCTTCGCGGTGGCGCACCAGCCCTATGACCGCAGCAGCATCTTCTTTGAAAAGTATATCCGGGACCTGGAATACCAGGTCACCCTGGACCTGGCCATGGAAGCGCTGCTCTACGACGATATCGTGCTGATCAACGCCCCCTTCACCCAGGAGATCCGGGACAACGAATATATCGCCAACCTGCGCAAGGAACTGGCCAAAAAAGAAGCCGAACTGGTGGTTATCTGGGTGGATACCAAACCGGAAGTCTGCCACCAGCGGATGATCGACCGTGCCAGCGACCGGGATATCTGGAAGCTGAACCATTGGGACGAGTACATCCTGGGGGTGAACTTTGAGCCCCCTACGAACCTCAAACTGGCCGACCAGCCCGATTCTTTGCTGATCTTCCACAACTCTTCGGAGGAGGAATTCAAGCAGAGCATGACCGATATCGTGGCTCAGCTGGAAGCATCGGTCCAGCAGGGGCTGCGTCCTCACACCCCCACCCGCCTGTGAGCGGGGCGGAACAACCGCATATTTCCTGCTTTTTCCGGCAGCCTGCCGGTCCCTGGGACCGGCAGGCTGCCGTTTTTCTTTTTTGGGCGGAAAAAGCGCTGCGCCGCCCAATCCCGCCCTGCCGGGGCATTGCTTTTTGGAACGGGAACCACTATAATGTATCTTGTACAAATGTGCAATTCTGCTCCATGCAAGGGGGATGACCATGTCCAAGGATCTGCTGGTGGGTTCCACCGGTTTTGTGGGAGGCAACCTGACGGCCGCGCACACCTTTGCCGCCGTCTGCCATTCCACCGATATCGCCGCCCAATACGGCACCGCGCCGGACCTGTGCGTCTACGCCGGGGTGCCTGCCGCCATGTTCCTGGCCAACGCCGACCCTGAGGCCGACCTGGCCGTGATGGCCGCCGCCCGGGAAAATCTGCGCAGAATCGCCCCCAAAACCCTGGTGCTCATCTCCTCCATCGCCGTCTATGCCGACAGCCGGGGCAAGGATGAATCCGATGCCCCCGACTCGGCGGACCTGCCTGCCTACGGCCGCAACCGCCTGCAGCTGGAACGCTGGGTGCGGGAGGACTTCCCCTCGGCCCTCATCGTCCGCCTGCCCGCCTTGTACGGCAAGGGACTGCGGAAAAACTTCCTCTTTGACCTGCACACCATCACCCCGGCCATGCTCCGCCCCGAAAAATACGAAGAACTGGCCGAGCAAAGCGACCTGGTCAGGAACAGCTACGCTCTGGCGGATAACGGCTTTTACAAGCAGGTGCCGGGGGTGGACGCCGGGGCCCTGCGGGCCTTCTTTGCCGCCAACGACTTCAACGCCTTGGCCTTCACCGATTCCCGCAGCCGCTACCAGTTCTACAACCTGGGCCGCCTGTGGCAGGACATCGGCAAGGCGCTGGACGCCGGGCTGACCCTGCTCAACCTGACCACCCCGCCGGTGAGTGCCGCGGCCGTGTACACCGCCGTCACCGGCCGCAGCTGGTGCAATGAGCTGAACAAACCTCCCTTTGATTATGATCTGCGCAGCCGCCACGCCGCCCTGCTGGGCGGGAAGGACGGATACCTCTGCACCGAGGCGGAGGAGCTGACCGATATCTGCGCCTTTATGAAAAACTGGAACTGAAAGGGGCTCACCATGCCTTCCATTCAATTGGCCGTCAGCAACATCGCCTGGAACAAGGCGGATGACGAACTGATTTATACTGCCATGCAAAAAGCGGGATTTACCGGGCTGGAACTGGCCCCCACCCGCATCTTTCCGGAACAGCCCTATGACAACCTGAGCTCCGCCGCCCTCTTCGGCGGTTACCTGCGCAACCGGTGGGGCTTTGCGGTGCCCAGCATGCAGAGCATCTGGTACGGGCAGACCGGCAGCATCTTTGACGACGCCCAGGCGGAGGAATTGCTCGCCTACACCGAGGAAGCCTACAACTTTGCCCATGTGCTCAACTGCCCCAGCCTGGTGTTCGGCTGCCCCAAAAACCGCATGCTGCCCGAGGGCGCCGACCCCGCCAAGGCGGACGCCTTCTTCGACAAGGCGGGCCGGTTGGCCGCCCGGTACGGGGTGCGCCTGGCCCTGGAGGCCAACACCACCCGGTATACCAACTTTTTGAACCGCACCGCCGATGTCTTTGCCCTGGTCAAGCGGCTGGACAACCCCGGTCTGGCCGTGAATCTGGACCTGTCCACCGTCATCGAAAACGGGGAGCGGCTGCGGGATTTCATCCCCGACCTGAACTGGATCAGCCATGTGCATATCAGCGAGCCCGGCCTGGAACCCATCCAGCCCCGCCCGGAACACAAGGAGCTGGCCATGATGCTCAAGGCTGTGGGCTACCGCGGCTTTGTCTCCATCGAGATGCGCAACCCCGGCAACACCGACACGGTGCTGCGCGCCATTGACTATATTTCGGAGGTGTTTGCATGAACCGCCAGCCCTTTGACGTGGCCTATACCATCACCGAATTTGCTCCCCGCAGCAGCGATTACTGCCTGCTGATCCCGGTCATCAACGAAGGCTCCCGCATCCTCACCGAGCTGGGCCGCGCCCAGAAAGCCGGGGTGGACAAGATGGCCGACATCATCCTGTGCGACGGCGGCTCCACCGACGGCAGCATGAAGCCCGAGACCCTGCAGCTCTACGGCGTGAACACCCTGCTGGTGAAAACCAGCGCCGGCCGTCAGGGCGCCCAGCTGCGCATGGGGCTGCACTTTGCCCTGGGACGGGGCTACAAGGGGTTTCTGACCATCGACGGCAACAACAAGGACTCCATCGAGGATGTGCCCCGCTTCATTGAAAAGCTGAAGGAAGGCTATGACCTGGTGCAGGGCAGCCGCTTCATCAAGGGCGGCAAGGCCATCAACACCCCCATGGCCCGCTTCCTGGGGGTCAGGCTCATCCATGCGCCGGTCATCAGCGCAGCGGCCGGGCAGTGGTTCACCGACACCACCAACGCCTACCGGGCCTACAGCCGGGAATATCTGACCCATCCGGAGGTGCAGCCCCTGCGGCCCATCTTCATGGGATATGAGCTGCTGGCCTACCTGAGCATCCGAGCCACCCGCCTGGGTCTCAAAGCCTGCGAAGTCCCTGTGACCCGGGCCTACCCCGCCAGCGGCCGCACCCCCACCAAGATCAGCGGCTTCAAGGGCAACAGCGATCTGCTCAAGGTGCTGTTTGCCGCCGCCACGGGAAAATACGACCCGAAGTAAAGTCTTCATGATATACGGTTTGTATATTATTTGGGAAGGAATCCGCCATGAACTACGACAAGATCATCCTGGGCGCAGGGCTGTACGGCCTGTACGCGGCCCGGAAATGCGGCGCCGCCGGCCAGCGGGTGCTGGTGCTGGAGCGGGACCCGGCCCCTTTCATGCGGGCTACCTACATCAACCAGGCCCGGGTGCATATGGGGTACCACTATCCCCGCAGCTACTCCACCGCCATCAAGAGCGCCCATTATTTTCAGCGCTTCTGTGAGGATTACGGTTTCTGCCTGCACACCAGGTTCGACCAGGTCTACGCCACCAGCGCCCATTTCTCCTGGACCGACGCGGCGGCCTTCCGGCGGTTCTGCGCCGCGGCGGGCATCCGCTGCGACGATGTGCCCCCCACCCGGTACTTCAACCCGGGCCTGTGTGACGGGGCCTTCCTGACCACCGAGTACACCTACGACGCCCAGGTGCTGAAAAAATGGTTCCTGGAACAGCTGGCCAAGCTGCCCAACGTGACCATCCTGTACAGCCACAAGCCGGACTCCATCCAAGAGCACGGGGATGTGTGGCAGGTGACGGCAGGGGAGGTCAAGGCGGAAGCCCCCTTCCTGCTCAACGCCACCTATGCGGGCGTCAACGATGTGCATGCCATGCTGGGGCTGCCGCCCTTCCAGATCAAGTACGAAAAGTGCGAGATGATTCTGTGCGAGGTGGCCGAGCCCTTGAAAAACGTGGGCATCACCGTCATGGACGGGCCCTTCTTCAGCCTGATGCCCTTCGGCCAGACCGGGCTGCACAGCCTGACCAGCGTGACCTTCACCCCCCACGAGACCAGCTATGATCCGGTGGCCACCTTCCCCTGCCAGCAGCGCAGCGAAGGCCACTGCGCTCCCGGCAACCTGTACAACTGCAACGAATGCCCGGCCAAGCCGGAATCCGCCTGGCCGTACATGAGCCAGCTGGCCCGCAAATATCTGAAAGAGGAATACGGCTTCACCTACAAGACCAGTCTGTTCAGCATGAAGCCCATCCTGAAAGCCAGCGAGATCGACGATTCCCGCCCCACGGTGGTGCGGGTGATGCACAAGGCACCCACCATGATCAGCGTGCTTTCGGGCAAGATCAACACCGTCTACGATTTGGATGAGGTATTGGACGTATGAACCAGGAATCTCTGAGCGAAAAGCTCAACAAAGAAAAAAATTTCATCTCGGCGGTGGTGTATCTGCGGGGGGACACCGACCGCACCCTCCGGTTTTTCCGGACCCTGACCGCCGAACTGGAAGCCCACTTTGCCCAGTATGAACTGGTGGCGGTGGACGATGCCGCCGACCCGGCGGTGATCAAAGTGCTGCGGGAGTGGGCTGCCGACCTGCCCAAACCCCTGACGATCCTGCACATGAGCCTGCACCAGGGGCTGGAACCGGCCATGAACGCCGGTCTGGACGCCGCCATCGGGGACTATGTCTATGAGTTCGACTCCACCGAGATGCCTTACGACGCTTCCCTGATCTTCCAGGCCTACCGCACCGCCCAGCAGGGCAGCGATATCGTCTCGGTCTGCCCCAAACAGACCCGGGGCGGCAGCGGGCTGTTCTACCGCATCTTCAACGCCAACTCCCACAGCGCCTACCGCCTGCGCACCGACGCCTTCCGTCTGGTCACCCGGCGGGCCATCAACCGGGTACACGCTTCCAGCGCCCACCTGCCTTACCGCAAGGCGGCCTATGCGGCGTCGGGCCTGCGAATGACCGACCTGGAATTTGACGGCCGCCTCACCGACAAGCCCGCCGGGCGGTTCGCCCTGGCCGCCGACAGCCTGGCCCTGTACACCGACGCCGGGTTCCGCCTGAGCGCGGGCATCGCCCTGGCCATGATGGTGCTGGCCCTGGCCGAACTGGCCTATACCTTTCTCGTTTTCTGCACCGGCCATCCCATCGAAGGCTGGACCACCACCATGTTTGTGCTGACCCTGGGCTTTGCCGGGGTATTCGCGGTGCTCACCATTATCATCAAGTATCTGTCTTTGCTGGTGGATCTGACCTTCAAACAGCAGAAGTACCTCATTGAGAGCATCGAAAAAATCCAGAAGTAAAACCGCCGCGCTGTTTGCGCCCCGAAAGGACCCCTCATGCCGTTTCCCCGCCTGAAAAACCGAATCAATCTGTCCCGCCGGGCCTTCTGGGTGTGGGTGGCCGGGCTGGTGGCGGTGCGTCTGGCACTCACCGGCTTCCAGCAGGCCTACACCTGGGTGGGCGGCGCTCCTTTG
>CAUEKL010000064.1 GCA_959018215.1 uncultured Gemmiger sp. | reverse complement strand
GCTCAGGACGGTGGCCACGGCGGCCCCCGCCACCCCCATCTTCAGCCCGAAGATGAGGATGGGGTCCAGGATGATGTTGCACACCGCCCCGATGACGGTGGTGAGCATGCTGAACTTGGAAAAGCCCTGGGTGGTGATGAAGGGGTTCATGCCCAGCACAATAAGCACAAAGACGCTGCCCAGCACATAGATGCGGGTGTAGCTCAGGGCATAGGGCAGCGTGGCGTCACTGGCGCCGAAGAGCCGCAGCAGGGCGGGGGCAAAAGTGTAGATCTCGGCGGTGGGCGTAACCGCGAAGCACACCAGCATGGTCAGGCAGTTGCCGGTGATCCGCTCGGCCACCGGGTTGTCTCCCCGGCCCATGGCGATGGCCGCCCGGGGCGCGCCCCCGGCGCCGGAGAGCATGGCGAAGGCGTTGACCAGCATGAGGATGGGCATGCACAGCCCCACCCCGGTCAGGGCGGTGGCTCCCACCCCGGGCATGTGGCCGATGTAGATGCGGTCCACAATATTATACAAAAGGTTGATGACCTGGGCCACCACCGCCGGGGCCGCCAGACTGAACATCCAGCGGCCAATGCTGCCTTCGGCCATGCTGTGGGGAGCTATGGTACCTGCGGACATGGATACGCCTTCTTTCCCGAAACTGACAGGCGGCCGCCGAAGCGGCCGCCGCGCAATGGAACCATTGTATCACAGACCGGGGCAAAAGCAAAGGGTGCCCGGCCGCCGTCTTTTCCCGAAACAAAAAACTCCCGCACCCGGGAAGGGTGCGGGAGGCAGGGGTTCAGCCGGAAGAGGAGAGAAGGGAGGGTGTTATTCCTCGCCGGTGATGGCCTTGGCCTGTTCCAGGGTGGTGACCTCGGTCATGGCCTGCTGAATGGTCTTGCCGGAAGCCACCAGCTCGCGGCGGGCGGCGTTGACGGCCTGGATCTCCTTCATCTTGTCGCCGGTCAGGCTGTAGCCCTTCATGGCGATGAGGGTGGCGCCCCAGGCGACCATGGGCACGATGCAGAACAGGATGATGACCACCCAGTTCATGCCGGGACGGAAGGGATCGTCGCCGCCGGGCAGGGTGGTGGTGAAGCCGATGGCCGCAGCGGCCAGGCCCACGATGGTGGAGCTCAGGGAGGAGACCAGCTTGTCCACCAGGCTGAACAGGGTGCCGATGATGCCGGGCACGTAGTTGCCGGAGCGGTAGGTCTCATAGTCGGAGCAGTCGGCCACCATGGGGATGGGCATGTCGGCGGTGGCGTAGTAGGCACCGTAGCCCACGCCGAAGAAGATGATGAACAGGATGGTGTACAGGTTCAGGGTCAGGTGGAAGCCGCCTTCAGTGCTGAACAGAGCCAGGTTCAGGGCCGGGTTCTCCGGGTTCCAGAGCAGCAGCAGGACCAGGACGCCGATGTACATCACAAAGGCCACGGCCACATACCGCATGAGGCTGGCTTTCTGGCCGTACTTCTGGCTGGTGCGCACGGTGAGCACAAAGAAGGGAGCGCTGAACACATAGCCCAGCACCATCATGGGCAGGTACAGGGCGTCGTAGTTGCCCATCATGCCGCCGTACAGCATGCACAGAACGGCGGTGTTGGTGGCAATGGCCAGGGCCAGCTTGCAGCCGGCGCCGGCCACCATCAGCCGCTGCAGGGGCTGGTTGGCGCGGATCAGGGCCACATACTCGCTGATCTTGACCTTCTGCTGGGTCTCGCCGCCGATGCCGAAGTATTCGGGGCGGTCCTTCTCCCAGATGCCGATCATGGCCAGGATGGTCAGGGCGAAGGAGATGATCATGGCCAGGGGGACCATGACGTTGAAGAAGTTCTGGGTGGTGTAGTCACCCACCATGGAGCGCAGGATGGGGGCCAGGAACTGGATGGCACCCATGCCCACCATGCTGGCCACCAGGTTGAAGATGGTGAACAGGGGGCGCTGCTTGGGGTCGTTGGTCAGAACGGTCTGGCCGGAACGGGTGACGGAAGTCTGGAAGGTGTAGCCGATGACATAGATGGCGTAGAACACCACATACAGAACATAGCGCAGGGGCATCATGCTGGTGGGCACCAACTGGGTGCAGAAGTACAGCAGGATGGAGCTGATGATCATGATGATGTTGCCGATCAGCATGAAGGGCCGGAACTTGCCGAACTTGCCGTTGGTCTTGTCGATGAGGGCGCCGATGATGGGGTCGGTGACCGCGTCGAACAGACGCATGACCGTGACCATGGTGCTGGCAAAGACCAGGGCCAGGCCCAGCACGCCGCCGTAGTAGGCGATGTAGGCGGAAGTGAGGATGTAATAGACGTTGGTTGCGCCGTTGTTGAAGGGGAACAGCACCAGCTGGTAGATCTTGGCGCGGTTCAGCCCGCCGTTGTGCGCATTGGCGGCGGCGTTTTCGCTCATAGAAACCTCTCCTTTACAAATGGTAAAGAACCTCAAATACGGGGAATCCCCGCCCCTTCAGAGAAGGAGGCGGGGTTCCCGTTTTGTCGGGCAGGGAGCGGGTCTTTCCCGGGGGAAAGGGCCCGCGCAGGGATGTTGCGCGCAGGGTGCTTGTTCAGCACCGGATCAGGCGTTGGAAGCCTTCTTCTTCTTGATGGCCTTGACCAGCAGGACCACGCAGACCACGGTCAGCACGGCCAGCACGGCGCACAGGGCCCAGGCAGCCAGTTTCCACCACGGGGTGATCAGTTCCAGACGGTCGGAGCTGGACCAGCCGTTCATGGCGTTGGAGTTGACCACGGTGTACAGGATCAGGTGGGTGGCGTCGCGCATCTGGGTCACGATGTAGGCATCGTTCTCATAGCCCGCCAGGATCTCGGTGTGCAGCGGCGTGGGGCTGTCCCACAGCTCGGTGCCGGCGATCAGGGCGTCGGTGGAATCCATGTAGTGGCTGTTGCCGGAGTAGTCGGTGATGGACATGCCGCGCATACCCAGTTCACCGCGCAGGTAGCCGGTCTGCAGGTTTTCGTACTTGCCGCACCAGGTGGCGCCCCAGCGGTTGAAGCCGGACATGGTGCACCAGGCGCCGCCGTCGATGACGGCCTTGTCGGCCACTTCCAGGTAGATCTCACGGGCGGTCTGCTCGTTCAGCCAGGTGTTCACACCCATACGGCTGGACTCGGAGTCGTTCAGGGCCACGTGCTTCAGGTAGACGTACACGCCCTTGGACTGGATGCCCTGCACCTCCACGGCGCAGATCTCGCCGGCGATGAAGGGATCTTCGGCGTAGTATTCGAAGTTACGGCCGGAGTAGGGGGTGCGGTGCATGTTGATGCCGGGTCCGTACAGGCCGGAGTAACCCATGGCCAGGCAGTCCTCGCCGATGCAGCGGCCCACGTCGTTGATGAGTTCACGGTTGAAGGTGGCGGCCATGACGTCCTCGGAGGTGTAGCACATGGCGGAAGCACCACCGGTCAGGGCAGCGGTCAGACCCTGAGGGCCGTTTTCGTCCTTGGTGGCGGTCTTGCCGATGGAAGCCGCAGCCTTGGTGTTGTGGAAGCCCTGGGTGATGAGCAGGTTCATCTCGTCAAAGGTCATCTGGTCCAGCAGGGTCTCCCACTGCGGGTCGTCGAATTCCTTGCCGATCATGGAAGCCAGGGTCAGGCCGTTTTCGGCGCCCATGGTGGGCATCTCCACGCTGTCGGCCTGGCTGCCGTCGTACTGGGTGTTGGCCAGAGCGGCGACCAGGTCGTCGTTCAGGGCCAGATCAAAGGTGCCGGTGGGATAGGTGCCGGTCCAGTCGGAGCGGCTCAGCCAGGTCACGCTGCCCGGAGAGTAGCTGACCTTGTTGGGGTCGGCGTCGTCAAACAGGTTGGTGATGGCGTTGCCGGTGGATTCGCTGGTGGCGAAGGTGGTGGTGTCCAGAGCGGGGTTGTTCCACTTCCAGGTCAGGGTGGCGTCGCCCTCGGCGGTCATGCCGTTGGCGGTGGTGTAGCCCTTGGCGGCCAGGATGTTGTTCACAGCCTCATGGGCACCGTTGCCCAAGGTGAAGTAGTAGTCACCGGCATCCAGGATGTAGGTCTTGGCGCCGTTGGCATCGTAGGTGCGCAGTTCGCTCTTGTCGATGTTGATGGTCACGGTCTCGGAAGCGCCGGGCTCCAGGATGTCGGTCTTGTCAAAGCCGCACAGCTCCACGCTGGCCTTCTCGATGCCGTTCTGCTTGTCGTAGTCGGTGTAGGGGCTCTGGAAGTAGACCTGCACGGTCTTCTTGCCGGCCACGCTGCCGGTGTTGGTCACGGTCACGTTGACGGTGAAGCCGTCGGCGCTTTCGCCCACGGAGAAGTCGCTGTAGGCGAAGGTGGTGTAGCTCAGGCCGTAGCCGAAGGGATAGGCCACCACGCTGGCGTAGTCGAAGTCACCGGCGTTGGGGGTGCCCATGACAACGTCCTCGTACCGGGTCTCGGCGTAGCGGTAGCCCAGGTAGATGCCTTCCTGGTAGACCACGTAGAAGCCCTGGTTGCCGTTGTCGTTGTCGTTGGTGTCGGAGGAGTAGCCGTAATCCGCGTTGTTGGAGTACGGACGGGAGTAGAAGTTGGTCACCGCCGGGTTGGCCAGGTTATCATACCAGTAGGTATCCACCAGGCTGCCGGAGGGGTTCACGCTGCCGGACAGCAGCCAGCCCACGCCGTTGGCGCCGGTCTGGCCCACGTCGCCCACCCACAGGCAGGAGTCGATGCCGTAGTCAACACCGCAGATGGCGGGGTTGAGGAAGTCCAGCTCGATGGCGTTGGAGGTGTTCAGCACCACGACGATGCTCTTGAACACGCCCTGATCCTTCAGAGCCTTCAGGCCGGCCAGCATATCCTTTTCTTCCTGGCTCAGTTCCAGGTAGTTGGAAGTGCCGGTCCAGGACACGCCGGAGCCGTTGTCGCCGGAAGGCAGGTCGGCGCCTTCACCGCCGGAGCGGGAGAAGACCACGATGGCGGCGTCGCCGTACTCCGCAAAGCTGGAGGAGTTGGCGGATTCCACTTCGCTCCAGGGAGCTTCGTTCACGCCGTAGTCGCTGTTGGCGGCCAGCTGGTCCGCGATGGATTCGGGGGTCTTGCGGCTGTACTTGGAGGTGATGTCCTCACTGTCGTACCAGTTCCACAGGGTCTCGTTGACCTGGATGCCCTCAGCGGTCAGGGCGTCCTTCAGGGTCGGGGCGGAGGAGGTGTCGACAGCGCCGGAACCGGTGCCGCCGTACATCAGGTCCACAGAGCCGCGGCCGAACAGGCTGACCTTGGCGCCGGAAGCCAGGGGCAGGGCGCTGTTGTCGTTCTTCAGCAGAGCGGCGCCTTCGGATTCCACGGTGGCGCACAGCTCTTCTTCATAGCTTTCCCGCTCTTCGTCAGAGGCGAAATCGCTGGTGAAATAGTTGGTATCTTCGGTGGTGTCGCCCTTGATGATCTTATAGGTAGATGCATTGGTGGCGACGTTGATGGTGGTCTCGTACATGGGAGCCACCACGAAGGTGGCGACCATGGCGGCGGCAGTCAGCACTGCGCTGACTGCGGTCAGGCCGGACCACAACGCAACTTTGGGCTTTTTCTGCATGTTGTTTTCCTCTCTTCCGTTTGTCTTGCCGCGGCGCCGTCCGTTCTTTGAGGGAACGGCCGGCGGCCGCAGCCTGCTGTGCGGGGCGCGGGTCCCGGGCTCTGTGTCCGCCGCCGGCTGCGCGCATGGCCGGCGGAAAAACGGGGCGGGGGGTCTGCGTCCTGTATCTCACCCTGCAGGATAAAACCGCGCAGGGACAAACCTTGGTCGGTGAGCCTTACACCCAGTTGGCGCTCTGGCTCTTGCCCTTCTGCAGCTTGTAGGCGGGGTTGGGGGTTTCCACCTTGCGGATGGTGGCCTGGTCGATGCAGTCACCGGCCACGGCCTTCAGTTCCACCTCGCCGTTCAGGGGCAGTTTGAAGCGGAATACCTTGTCGCCGGTCTGTTCGCCCACCTTCTGGCCGTTGGCGTACAGGGCCACGGAAGGCTGGTTGGTGTAGACGGTGACGGTGGTGGTGGACTCGGTACGGTCGGCATAGCGGCGGCCCGCGATGTAGACGAAGGGGTCCTTGCTCCACCAGGCTTTATACAGATAGAAGCTGTCCTTCTTGGTCTTGCGGTCAAAGGTCACCAGGCCCTTGTGGTTCATGCCCGGTTCGCCGCCCTGGTCACGGGCGTCGGCTGCAAAGTCGAACATGTTCCACACGTGGGTGGCCCACAGCCATTTGTGGCGGTCGAAGCAGCGCAGCATATATTCGTGGTACTTGGCCTGGTAGTCCTCGGTGTGGTCGCCCCGGCGGGGATGGGCGCTGTGCAGGTTGGGCATGGCCTCGGCGCCGTACTCGCTGTAGCCCAGGGGACGGTTGGGGTAGACCAGATGGAAGAAGTCCATCCACAGGTCGTTGAGGAAGAGCCCCGGCACGTACCAGCCCAGGTAGAGGTTCCAGCTGACCAGGTCGGTGATGTGGGCCACCGGGTTGAAGGGGCCGCACATGGCGTAGCAGGCCAGGGTGGTCAGGCGGGTGGGGTCCATGCGGTGGCACAGGTCGTTGAGTTCATGATGGTTGTCCAGCATGTCCTTCTTGTCCTTGGTGGAGATGGTGATCTCGTTGGACACGCCCCAGCAGACGATGCAGGGATGGTTGTAGTTCTGGACGATCAGCTCATTCATCTGGCTGATGGTGTTTTCCCGGCCATTGTTCATGTGCTCGGAGATGTAGGGGATCTCCGCCCAGACCACCATGCCGGCCTCATCGCACAGATTGTAGAAGTACTGGTCGTGCTGGTAGTGGGCCAGACGCACGGTGTTGCAGCCCATCTCCTTGATGAGGGCCATGTCCTCGTCGTGCATGGCCTTGGTGATGGCGTTGCCCAGGCCCTTGCGGTCCTGGTGGCGGGAGACGCCGTGCAGGGGATACTGGCGGCCGTTGAGCCAGAAGCCGGTCTTGGCGTCCACCTTGAAGTCCCGCACGCCGAACCGGGTGCGCACTTCGTCCACAGCCTGGCCGTTGACGCTCAGGGTGGCCACGGCGGTGTAGAGGTAGGGGCTTTCGATGCCGTCCCACAGGTGCACGCCGTGGATGGTCAGGGTCTGGTCGGAGCCTTTGCCTTCGGCCACCGTCTTGCCCTCGGCGTCCAGCAGGGCCACGGTGACCTCGGCGCCCTCATGGGCGTTGTGCCAGGTCTCCACATGGACGCTGCCGTCCTGGTAGTTGTTTTCCGGCTTGGGGGTGACCTTCAGGCCGGTGCCGCCGAAATGGTCCAGATCAAAATGGGCCTTGTTCACGATGACGAAGCTCACATCCCGGTAGATGCCGCCGTAGAAGGTGAAGTCGGCTTTCTGGGGATAGACGGTATCGTTGACGGTGTTGTCCACGATGACGGTGAGTTCGTTGTCCCCAGCCTTGAGCAGGGCGGTGATGTCGGCGCGGAAGGTGGAGTAGCCGCCGTCGTGCCGGCAGACCTCCGACCCGTTCAGGCTGACCCGGGCGGAGGCATTGACCCCCTCAAACTGGAGGTAGACACACTCGGTCTCGCGGTCAAAGGCGGGCGCCTCGAAGGCGGTCCGGTAGGTGCAGGCGCAGCGCTTGTAGTCGTTGCCGCCGTCCTGACCGTCGATGTTGTTCCAGGTGTGGGGCAGGGTCACAACGGCATCCGGCTGTCCGGGCTGGGAAAAGTGCCAGGACTTTTCCAGGAGCAGGCTTCTTCTCATCAGTTCACGACCTCTTTTCCGGGCAGGGGCCCATTAGTGGATTTTCTTCATGGATTTATCATATCCTGTTCATTATTATTTCACAATGGGTTTGACGGAAGTGGTCGATTTCCTGCACCATCTGGAAAGCATCTTCGTCAACTTGTTAAGGAATAGACAACATTTTTTAAACAGGTTGCACAACACAAAAGGACCCCCGAAATTCGGGGGTCCCGGATGGTCCATGGTATGACGCCGGAGCGCGGGCCGGGTGCTCAGGCGGTCTGGGGCAGGGGAATGAGGATCTTCAGCGCAAAGCAGCCGTTCTCGGTGCTGACGGTAAGGTTGCCGCCGTACTTGCGCACCATCCGCTGCATGCCCCGCAGCCCGAAGCCGTGGTAGTCGCCGCCGGTCTTGGTGGTGACGGGCAGGCCGTTGCGGAACACCGGCTGGGTGTCCAGGGGGTTGGTGATGGTGATGACCAGGAACTGCTGTTTCACATGCACCAGCACGTCGATCTGGCGCTTGTCCTTGTCGGCAAACCGCTGCACCGCCTCGATGGCGTTGTCCAACGCGCTGCCGAAGATGGCGTAGGTGTCCGAAGGGTCCAGAAATCCCATCCGGCTGCCGTCGGCCACACACTGGATGCGGATGTCCTTGTCCCGGCACAGCAGGCTCTTTTCGGTGAGGATGGTGTCCAGCACCTCGCTGCCCGTCTTGACGATGGCGTCGTAGATGCCGATGGAATCGTCGATCTCGTCCAGATAGCGGCGGCGCTCGGTGCCGTCGGCCATATCCCGCAAAGCGTAGATCTGCACCTTCAGGTCGTGGCAGCGCCGGTTGATGAGGGCGATGTTCTTGCGGGCCAGCTGGTACTGTTCCTTCTGCCGGTGCCACAGGATGTCCAGGGCGTCCAGGTCGTGCTGGATAGCGCTTTTGCGGAACAGGGCGTTCTGCAGAAACAGGATGGTCAGGCAGTAGAACTCACACATGAGGATGACCGCCCAGTTGCCCTGGAGGGAGACGGTGCGGAAATCCACCGCGATGGTGATGGACAGGAACTCAAACACCATAAAGAGCATCAGGGCGGAGATGGCCTGCCGGGGTCCCACGGGGAAGCGGCCGTCCACCGCCATGCCCCGCACCACCAGCACATACACCAACGCGCTGCACGCGCCCGCAAAGGGCATGACCCACAGCCAGGGCAGGGGCGCGTGCCCGTGGTGCTCCAGCATCCAGGTGAACCAGGTGTTGTAGATCTGCACAAAGAACTGCTGGGTCATGACCATCCAGGTGGCGCAGTACAGGCTGCCGAAGACCGACTGCCGGCACAGCAGCACCGCCATACAGGCCACATAGGCGAACAGGACCGCCAGCTGCCACCATTGCAGGGGCAGCGCGGCCAGCCCGGACACGCCGTACACCACCCCCAGCGCCACTCCCAGCACCAGGCACAGCGCCAGGCGCAGGGGATAGTGGTCCCGGTGGCGCAGCGGCCAGGTGTACAGGGCGGCACACAGCCCGTGCATGAACACGTTGGCGGCGGACTGTACCAGCAGGATACCGCCCCCCATCAGCTGCTGCCTCCCATGTAGTCGGTGAGGGCATTCAGGAAGGCGCCCCGGGCCCGGCGGCTGATCTCCAGCTCATGGCCGGCCACCACCACCGTGTCCTTGCGCACCTGCTCCACATGCATCAGGTTGACGATGTACCAGTGGTTGCACTTGGCAAAGTTGTAGGGGGCCAGCTGTTTTTCGGCGCTTTGCAGGGTGCCCCGCAGCACATATTCCCCCTGTTCGGTGTGGTAGTGGAGCATGTGGTCCTGTACCTCCACATAGTAGATGCTGCGCACCCCCACCCGCTGGAGCCTGTCGGGAAGAGCCAGCAGGATCTCCTCGTTGCGGCGCTTGACCACCCGCTCGATGGCGCGGGTGAACTTGAGCTGGAAGGTATAGTAGCTCACCGGCTTCATCACAAAGTCCAGTGCCCCCACCGAGTAGCCCCGGATGGCGTACTGGGCCATGTTGGTGATGAACATGAGCACCACATTTTCGTCCTGTTCCCGGATGGCTTTGGCGGCGTCCATGCCGGTGACCTTGGGCATCTCGATGTCCAGCAGGATGATGTCGTACCGGGGCTGGTAGTCCTGCAGGATCTCGCTGCCGTCCCCAAAGCGCAGCACTTCAAAGGTACGGCCGTTTTCCCGGCCGTAGCGCTCAATATATTCCTTCAGCTGTTCGGCGCAGGGCGCCTCATCTTCCACAATGGCGATGCGCAGCACGGGCCTCCTCCTTTGCCGTTTTACTTGATGCCGGGTGATTCTTACCTTTAATCATAACACAAAACAGCCGCCGCGGCAACCGGTGCTCCGCCGGGGCCCGCCGGGCCGGGCATGTGTTATTTTATCACAGCAGCGTGGAATTCTATTTTGCGGTATTCCGGCGGCAGAGCCCGCGGGTCCGGTTCGGCCAAGGTTCGGTGAAACGAACTGTATCATGGTGATTTTTCCCTTTTTTGACGGGTTTTGTACCCATTCCGGGGCTTCAGATGGGGTCTTGCTTTTCCCATACCTGCATGCTACAATTAAAAACAACATCACAGATTTGTTCCTGCACGGCGGGCAGGGAGCATCCGTTTTCCGCCGCACATCCAGCCACAAGGAGGGATCACCATGCCACAAACCAACTGCCTGCAGGCCCGGATGTTCGGCGGGCTCCAGATCCATGTAGGGGATCAGTATCTGGTGGAAAAGGGAGGTCGTGTGAACAAGCCCATCGAGCTGCTGGTGTATCTGCTCCTGAACATCGGGGTCCAGACCACCAACGAGCAGATCATGGAGGCCCTGTGGGGGGACGACGAGGTGGAAAACCCCGCCGGTGCCCTGAAAAACGCGGCTTATTCCCTGCGTCGGCTGCTGGTCAAGGCGGGGCTGGACCAGGAATGCATCATTACCCGGGACCGGCAGTATGCCTGGAACCCGGAGGTACCGGTGGACCTGGACATTGACCGGTTCAACAAGTTGTATGAAGCGGCCATGCAGAATCCCGCCGCCACCGCGGAGGAGATCATCTGCAACTGCCGGGAAGCCCTGACCCTGTATACGGGGGATTTTCTGCCGGCGCTGAGCGACCGGTACTGGCTCATGGCCCGGGCCAGCACCCTGCGCCAGCGGTACATCACCATGGTGGTGCACCTGAGCGACCTGCTGCTTGCCTCCGACGACCGCGCCGGAGCGGAGGAGGTCATGAACCTGTGTTCCCGGGCGCTGCTGTTTGAGCCTTTGAGCGAGGAGCTGTACCTGCGGCATTTTTCCGCTTTGCGCAAGATGGACATGAAGACCGCCGTGCTGAGC
>CAUEKL010000063.1 GCA_959018215.1 uncultured Gemmiger sp. | reverse complement strand
CTTTATCATAGCGTCCATAGTGGGAAAGGATGAGAAAAATGAACGTTTTCAAGAAGATTTATTGCCGTGTTTTTCAGACGGGGATGCGCATTGCCCTGCCTTTTCTGCCCTACCGGGAGCCCAAACTGATCGAGGGCGTGGGCGGCGTTCCCGCTGTGCTGCGGGAGTACGGCATTGACTGCGTCATGCTGGTCACCGACGCCGGGGTCCATGGCCTGGGCCTCACCGCCCGCCTGGAGGAGACCCTCAAAGCCCAGCACATCCGCTGTGTGGTCTATGACCGCACCGTGGCCACCCCCGCCGTGGCCAATGTGGAAGAAGCCCGGACTCTCTACCTGGAAACCGGCTGCCAGGGGCTGATCGCCTTCGGCGGCGGTTCTTCCATGGACTGCGCCAAGGCGGTGGGTGCCCGCATTGTGCGGCCCAAAAAGTCTCTGGACAAGATGGAGGGCCTGCTCCATGTGATGCACCGCCTGCCGCTGCTCATCGCAGTGCCCACCACCGCCGGTACCGGCAGCGAGACCACCCTGGCCGCCGTCATCACCGACGAGAAGATCCACCACAAATATCCCATCAACGATTTCTCGCTGATTCCCCATTACGCGGTCCTCGATCCGGATGTGACCCTCAACCTGCCCCGGCAGCTGACCGCCACCACCGGCATGGATGCGCTGACCCACGCGGTGGAAGCCTACATCGGCCGCTCCACCACCAAGGGGACCCGGGCCGCCGCCATCGAGGCGGTGCAGCTCATCTTCAATAACCTGCCGGAGGCCTACTACAACGGCCATAACCGGGAAGCCCGGGCCAACATGCTGCGCGCCGCCTACCTGGCCGGCACTGCGTTCACCAAGAGCTATGTGGGCTATGTCCATGCCGTGGCCCACAGCCTGGGCGGCCGGTACGGCATTGCCCACGGCCTGGCCAACAGTGTGCTGCTGCCCATTGTGCTGAAAGCCTACGGCAGCGCCGCCTGGAAGAAGCTGGCCGAGCTGGCCCGGGCTTCCGGCGTCAGCCAGGATGCCAGTGACGAGGTGGCCGCCAAGGAGTTCATTGCCTACATCGACGCCATGAACGCCGCGATGGATATTCCCGAAACCCTTCCCGGCATCCGGACCGAGGACATCCCCCAGCTGGCCCGCTATGCCGACCACGAAGCCAACCCGCTGTACCCGGTGCCGGTGCTGTGGGGCCCCGACAAGCTGGAAGATATGTACAAACAAGTTCAGGAGGTTTCCACCCATGACGGAACTGGAGATTCAAGCCATTCTCAAACGGCAGCGTGAGTATTTCGCTGCCGGACATACCCTGCCCGCCGAAGCCCGCATTGCGGCGCTGAAAAAGCTCAAAGCCTCCCTGCAAAATCATGAGGCGGACCTGGCCCGGGCCCTCAAGACCGACCTGGGCAAGTCCGCTACCGAAAGCTATATGTGCGAGACAGGGCTGACCCTGTCCGAGGCCACCTGGATGATCCGTCATGTCCGCCGCCTGATGCGGAACCGCCGGGTGTCCACCCCGCTGTCCCAGTTTGCGGCCAGCAGCTTCCGGTCTCCCTCTCCCTACGGCAACGTGCTCATCATGAGCCCGTGGAATTACCCTGTGCTGCTGACCCTGGACCCGCTGATCGACGCCATTGCTGCGGGCAACACCGCCATTGTCAAGCCCAGCGCCTACGCCCCGGCCACCGGTGCGGTGCTGCAGCAGATCGTGGAGGAGTGCTTCCCGCCGGAACATGTCTGCGTTGTCACCGGCGGCCGTGCCGAAAACCAGGCCCTGCTGCACCAGAAGTTTGATATGATCTTCTTCACCGGCAGCAAGGCCGTGGGCAAGGAGGTGCTGCGCTGCGCCGCCGAGTACCTGACCCCTGCCGTGCTGGAACTGGGCGGCAAGAGCCCCTGCATTGTGGAAAAGTCCGCCAAGATCGGCCTGGCCGCCAAGCGGATTGTCTTCGGCAAGTATCTGAACTGCGGGCAGACCTGTGTGGCTCCGGACTACATCCTCTGCGATGCCTCCATCCGGGACGAGCTCATCGACGCCATTCAGAAGGAGATCACCGCTCAGTTCGGTGCCGACCCCATGGCCAATGAGGATTACGGCAAGATCATCAACGAAAAGCACTACCGCCGCCTGATGGGGCTGATCGACCCGGCCAAGGTGGTCTGCGGCGGCACCGGGGACGAAACGACCCAGCGTATTGCCCCCACCGTCATGAAAGATGTGACCCGGGAGGACGCCGTCATGGGCGAGGAGATCTTCGGACCCATCCTGCCGGTACTGACCTATACCGACCTGGACGCCGCCCTGGCGGACATCGAATCCCAGCCCCATCCGCTGGCCCTCTATCTCTTCAGTGAGGACAAGGCCGTGCAGCGCAAGGTGCTGGACCGCTGCCACTTCGGCGGCGGTTGCCTGAACGATGTGATCATCCACCTGGCCACCAGTGAAATGCCCTTCGGCGGCGTAGGGGAGAGCGGCATGGGCGGCTACCACGGCAAGGCCGGGTTCGAGGCCTTCAGCCACCTGCGCAGCATCGTGGACAAGAAGACCTGGCTGGACATGCCGGTGCGCTACCAGCCCTACACCAGCCAGAAAGACAAGATGCTGCGGTTCTTCCTGCAGTGAGCCGGTTTACTGCAAATCGGTTTGTATATGGCAGCAGCCCCGGCCCAATGGCCGGGGCTGCTGCTTTTTGCGGTTTGTGCTATACTGTTTCCAAGAAAGCATGAGACCGTGATGAAGGAGGAAACCAATGAAAGAGCCGTTTTATACTTATGAGGAATTTCCGGAAAATATGTCCGGGGAAGAGGGCATGAAGATCATCTACGGCCAGGACGAAAGGGGCATTTCCTGCCCGCCGGATGTGGTCTATGCCGTCAAGGACGGGGTGGAACTGCACCTGCGGGTGATGATCCCTTCGGTGCTGGACGCTAACCGCCGGTATCCCACGGTGTTTCATATCCAAGGGTCCGCCTGGCTGCAGCAGAACCTGAACTCCCACATGGGAGATTTCAGCCGGCTGGTGCGGGCGGGATATATGGTTATCATCATTGAATACCGATTCGCCCCAAAGTATCGTTTCCCCTGTCAGGTGGAGGACGGCAAAACCGCCGTCCGGTATGTGATGAGCCATCCGGACCAGTTCCCGGTGGACCTCAGCAATCTGTTCCTCAGCGGGGACAGTTCCGGCGGCCACACGGCCATGATGATGATGGCCACCTGGAACACGATGGAATGTGATGCGGAAAAGACGCCTCTGCCCAACCTCAACGGCTGCATCGACCTGTACGGTTCGGTCAACTGCCTGACCATGAACGATGCCCCTTCGGCCTACGACCACATGGCGGCCCACTCGGCAGCAACCAACTACCTGGGCTTCTGCCCGCCGGATGACCCGGCAGAGTGTGAGCGCCGGATGCCCTTTTCCTATATTCACGCGGACACCGTCATGCCGCCGGTGCTCATCATGCACGGCAGCAAGGACCGGACCGTCCCCTTCACCCAAAGCCTGGAACTTTACCGGCATATTAAGTCCATGGGCAAGACGGTGGAATTCTATAAGGTGAAAAATGCGGACCACGGCGGCAACGTGTTCTATTGCCAGGCCACGCTGGATGTGATTCTGGACTTCCTGAACCGGCATCTTGTATAAGCCAAGGCAACCGCGGCGGACCATAAAAAAGGAGGCAGACGCCCTTTCGGGAACGTCTGCCTCCTTTTTCAGTTCCTGGCAAAAGAAAATCCGTTACCGCACCACAGGGCCGCTCTCGCTGTCGTCAAAGAGAGCTTCCTCCAGCTCCGCCCCGCTGGCAAAGGGACCGGGCAGGGGATTCGGGGCCCGGTGACGTCCCAGGTAGTCCGCATCAAAGTAGATGGGGGTTCCGTCGGGATTTTCGTAGGGCTCCTCCGGCTCAAAGGCCTTGCCCAGCACCATGGTGGTGACACTGGGAGTCCGCATTTCAGGCAGCAGGTCGTACAGGTTGGTTTCCAGTGTCACCCGGCCGTCCTGCTCTTCCAACGCCAGGGTAACCTTGTCGGGCAGGACCACGGCGTTCTTCTCTTTCTCCCATTTCCGGGCGCCGCCGAAATAGACGTTGCCCTCTGCCCAGACCGGCAGGTGGCTGTCGTGGGCGGGCGCCAGTTTGGCCATGTCGGGGGTGTCGGTGTCCATGTCGAACTGGGCAATCCATTCCTCATAGGTGGGGTAGCCGTCAAAGACATGGGTGCCCACCGCCCGGTTCTCCTCGTCCACACCGTCGTCGCTGTCGTGCCGGATACGCTTGGGTTCGGCGGGACCGTTCTGGATAAAGATGTTGTTGTAGAACCGGTCGTCCCCGTGCAGGATGGTCATGAAGCCCATTACCTCGGTGCGGTGGGGAATATGGTAAGGGGTATACCGCAGGCCGGTACCGCCGCCTACGCAGGTGAGCGCCCCGGCAATCAGGTTGTGCACCATGGCCACACCCTGGGTGGCGAACCGCAGGGAAACTTCGCTGAGCAGGATGTTGTTGTCAATGAGGGTGGGGCCGTGGCCAACCTCCACAAAGATGTCCTGGCTCATCATGCCTCCCTTGAGGGGCTGGGCAAAGTCCGGCTTCTGGTTGTCGTGCAGCAGGTTCTGGGTGATGCGGGTGCCCTGGGCCTCCCAGTCACACCAGATGCCCATGGTGCAGTGGTGGATGTGGTTGCGGCGGAAGATCACGTCGATGGCGGCGTGCATCTTGATGCCGGCGATCTCGGCGCCGCCCAGCTCCATCATGTTGTTGATGTGGTGGATGTGGTTGTCCTCGATCACCGAGAAAACGCCGCCCATGCGCCCGATGATGCCGCCCTGCTGGCAGTCGTGGATGTCGCACCGGCGGATGATGTGGCTGCCCACGTTCTCCTTCAGCCAGCCGTGGTACTGCCCGCGGCAGACGGCATCCCGCTCCATCTGGGTGGGGGATTTGACGTGCTTTCTGGTGAAGTAGTGGTCGTTGTCCGGGTCGCAGTATTTGCCCAGGGAGATTCCGGCGCATTTGGAGTTGGAAATTTCGCAGTCCTCAATGATCCAGCCCTTGGCCCAGTGGGGACCGATCATGCCGTCCTGGTAGGCGGCGGGCGGGGCCCAGGTGGTGGCCGCCTTGGTGATGCAGAACCCGCTGACGGTGATGTAGTTCAGGCCGGTCTGGCTGGGGTAGAAGCAGAAACGGCGGACGTTGATCTCCACATTTTCCGCGTTGGGGTCCTTGCCCTGGAAATTGGCGTAGAGTACCGTGTCGTCACCGTCCTGCTCGGCATACCACTTGTAGACCGAAGCCTCCGGCTCCCAGGAGCAGGGATATACCTCGCCCTTGATGCATTCTTCCAGGCTGCCGGCTTCATACATGGCTTTGTCATTGAGATACACGCAGCCGGTGTGCTTGGATTTGCCGGAAAAGTACCAGTCCCCGTACACAAAGGTGGTGTAGGGGTTGTAATCGCCGAACAGGCTGTTGGAAACCCGCACCATCCACACGTTGCCCTGGTAATGGGTCCAGCCCTTGACCGGCTCCGCACCGGTGATCACCGCACAGCCGGGCACCGCCGAGCGGTAGGTGATGCGCTTGTCGTCGCTCTCGCCGCCATGGACGGGGTTTACCCACTCCCGGTAGAAGCCGGGCATCACGATGACTTCGTCCCCGGCCTCGGCTACCTTGGCTGCCTCGCTGATGGTCTGATACGGCCGTGCCTGGGTGCCGTCACCGCTGCGGGGCGCTGCCGCTGAAACATAGATCTTCAACAGAATTTCCTCCTTCTTTGCCCATAATTTTAGTGGTATGGCAAAAAGTCTCATCTGTCAGACAGTATAGCACACTTTCCGGCAAAGGAAAGAGGTTTTGCAAAGAAAGAGCAAGTTTTTTTCAAGAATTAAAAAGGGGCCCGGCCTGCCAAGACCGGACCCTGGAAATTCTATCGGAAAATTACCCGAAACAACCACCTTCACACACCAACAAAGGCGCAGAGCACGGCGATGAGGATGGACGGCAGCATGTTGGCAACCTTCAGCTTTTTTTCCCACAGCAGATTGATGCCCACACAGAAGATCAGAATCGAGCCGGTCAGGGACAGGTTGGACAAGGCCTGTGTCGTCATGATGGGTTGGACCGCTTTGGCCAGAAGGGTGACCGTACCCTGCAGCACCCCCACGGGAATGGCGGCAAACAGACACCCCTTGCCCATGGAGGCGCTCATCACACAGATGATGACCATGTCCAGAACCGCCTTGAGCGCAAGGGTGGAATAATCGCCGGAAATGCCGTCCTGTATGGCGCCCACGATGGCCATGGCGCCGATGCTGACGGTCAGGGATGCGGTTACAAAGGCGTCCACAAAGCGTTTGTCCTTTGCGTTCCCTGTCTTGACCTTCAGCCAGTTGCCGAACTGTTCAATCCGCAGTTCCAGATTGATCCATTCGCCCAGCAGGGAGCCGAGGGCGTAACTGATGACGATCATCATGGTCCCGCCGCTTTTCAGACCGTCTGCCGTGACGGTCATCATCTCCTGTACAGCGCCGCTGATGCCCACAAAGATCACGCAAACACCGATGGCCTGCAGCAAGGTCTCCTGATACCGGCCGCTGATGGCCCGGCTGCATACCAGACCGATCACACCGCCCGCAACAATCGCCGCCACATTGATTATGGTTCCCAATCCAAACATGTCCTGTACCTTCCCTCACAAAATTTCCCATACTCCCTCAATACAGGATACGAGTATACGCCTTTCCCGGAAAAATAACAAGAAAGGCCCCGGCGGGAAAAGGCCGGAGCCGGGCGAAGAATAACAGGAAAGATTACAGATTGAGCAGAACAAGAGCACCCAGAATCATCCCGGCTGCCCCCATCTGGCGGCGGTTCAGCCGTTCCTGAAACAGGAAGAAACTGGCCACGCTGATGACCAGAATCACCCCCACGCTGTAGGAAGGGTAGACCAGGAAGGCCGGCAGCTGGGTAAGAGCGGCCAAAAGAAGCCGGGAAGAAAGAAAGTTGGGCACGCCCACCAGTACCCCGAAGAAAATGTCCCGCCCGGTAAGCGGCTGGTGCCTCCTGACCAGCAGCGCCAGGGTGGCCAGCCCGGCGAACAGGAAGATGTAAAACATGAACAGCCCGTCGTCCTGACGGCGGCCCAGCTGGGTGAACACCTTGGACATGGCATCGCTGGTTCCGTTCAATAGCAGGGTCAAAAGCAGCGGCAGCAGATACACCTTGTTTCGGGGAGAAGAAAATTCCGGTTTCTCAGGCAGGCCGTTCATCAGTACGGCCGCTGCCACGGCCAGGACCATGCCTACCCCCTGCAGAAGGGTAGGCCGCTCCCCGAACAGTGCCACAGAGACCAGAATGGGAACCAGCACCCCCAGACGGGTAAACACCGAGGACAGGATGGCTCCGTTTTTATGGATGCTGTATCCGTTGGCGATAAGGGATGCCAGGTAAACCAGCCCTGTGATGCCGCCCAGCCAGCAGGGGGTACTGTCACCACGATACAGTGCTTTGGGCTCCATGGCGGCAAAGGCAAGCAGGGTACAGGTAACGTAATTGACAAAATAGACCCCGTACGGACTGCCGGAGTTCAGATATTTCAGGACCATGGCCAGCACCGAACTGGAAAGCAAGGCCAGTAAAAGAAAAAACATGGGCAAGCCTCTCCTTTCACAAAGTATACTGCAGAGTTTCTTTTCTGTAAAATACAGCCGCAGGCTTACTTTCGGCCGGCACCTTTTTTCGCAGGCACAGCAAAAGCCCCGGCCTTGCGGGACCGGGGCTTGATACCAGGAGACTTTCTGAACTGATGGTTTCAGAAAATCGGGTGAGTTCAGGCCAGTTCCAGATAGAGTGCAGCCAGATCCATGGTGGCGCGCAGAGCATCCAGATGGGTGCGCTCCATGCCGTGGGAGGCGTGCACCCCCGGGCCGATGAGGGCGGCCCGGCAGTCCATGCCGGAGCGCCAGGCAGCGCCGACATCCGAACCGTAGTGGGGATAGATGTCCACCGCGTAGTCTACCTTCTGCTCCTTGGCCAGCTGTACCAGACGGCTGATCATGCCGTAGTCGTAGGGGCCGCCGTTGTCCTTGGCGCAGATGGAGACCTGGTACTCGGTGCAGCTCAGGTCCTCCCCGATGCAGCCCATATCCACAGCCAGCAGCTCATCCACCACGGGCAGGGTGGCGCCGCCGTGGCCCACTTCCTCATGGACCGTGAGGGTGAAATAGGTCTCGAACCGGGGGCGGGTGCCGGTTTCATGCATCTGCCACAGCAGGGTCAGCAGACAGGCAGCGCTGGCCTTGTCGTCCAGGAAGCGGGACTTCACAAAACCACTGTCGGTGACGGTGGTTTTGGTGTCGTAGCAGACATAGTCACCGGCGGCGATGCCCAGGGCCAGCACGTCCTCCTTGGTGTGAACCTTCTCGTCAATACGTACCGCCATGTTTTTCTCGTCCCGGGGACGGGTGGCTGCATCATCCTGCACATGGACCGACGGCGACAGGCTGAGCACCGTGCCGGTGTATACCTTGCCTTCGCGGGTATAGATGCGGCAATACTCGCCGTCCAGGGTGGGCAGCAGCGGACCGCCCACCTTGGTGACCATCAGCATGCCGTCGGCGGTGACCGAGCGCACCATCAGGCCCAGGGTATCTACATGGGCGCAGAGCCCCACTTTGCGGCCGGATTCCCGTCCGGGCACCGTAATCACCAGGTTGCCCTTGTTGGTGCGCCGGGTGGCAAAGCCCAGATCCCGGGCGATGCCCTCCGCCACCGTCACCACCTTTTCGGTAAAACCGGTGGGACTGTCCTGCCCCAGCAGTTTTTGCAATGCGTCCACCAAAAAGGCCTGGCGGGCCTGTTCCTGCGTCATTTCCTCTTTCATGTTTCCCATCCTCTCTTTGTGAAAAAGTATCCGACTCCATCTTACAAGAAATAGCTGCGGTTGGCAAGGGGAGGGGCAGAGATACGTCCGCCACCGGGAAAAGGGATGGAAGGACAGTGGCTGCAAAGTTATAGAGTGTCCCTGTTTTCAGACCGCGAGGCTTACTGCAATCAGAAACATGGCATAGTAGTAGGTCAGAAGATTGGCCACGTGCACGGCAGTGCGTCTGGGAGGGTAAAAATACAAAAACAGGATCAGCAGATCCGAAATCCAGAACAGCACCGCCCCTGCCAGCACCAGAAAGCACCAGGGCTGGCCCATACCAAAGGCCAGCTGTAGTCCCTTGCCCAGCAGCGCCGAGACAAAGGCTGCGTAAAGCACCACCAAAGGGCGCATCCACCCGGTCTGCATTCCCGGCATGCCGGAAAGCACCGCCGCGCCGCCGGCCCCCAGCACTGCAGCCAGCGGCACCGGCCAGCCCATGGGCTGCAGTTGGCACAGGCCCCACACAAACAGGCTGTGTCCTGCCAGAAAGGCCCCCAGCCCGGCCAAAAACAGGCCCGGACGGTGCAGGTTGTTGTAGAGCGCCAGCACCACATCCCCCGCCACACAGCACAGCAGCGCCGGCAGCAAGCGCCAAAAGGCTTCGGGACGGCTGCCCAGGGCAGCGCACACCGCCGCCACGGCTACAAAACAAAGGCTGCACAGCGTTTTTTCGGGCAGATAGCCCCGACCCGGCAGGCGCAGCCGCCGCACCAGCAGCCACAGGGCAGCGGTGTAGGCAGCTCCCATTCCGATGATGTACGCTACGCTCATGGGCCGTGCCTCCTTTGCATTATTCCACCTTCAGTATAGGGAAAAAACGCCTGGCCGTCAATTTGTGCCCCGCCCAAAAATCCGGCAGAGTCTTTGGCTACCCTGCGAAACTCCGGTTTCCGGGCCCTGCAGAAAACAGTACCGTTTCATCAATAAAACATGACATACAGCCGAAAAACAAGATACAGCGCCAGCATGTGCAGGGGATAAAATGCATAGCAAAAATATTGCCACCATTTTTTGTGATATCCACGTTCTCCGTTGTACAGCCAGATGATCGGCAACGCCAACAGAGCAAGCCCCTGCTGGACAACCTCCAACGTAACGCCAAATATATTTACTTCGAAATACAATCCCCCCAGCAATTCCACATTGATATAATACAGAATAATTAGTTGGGCCAGATAATCCCACCATCTTCTTTTATGGAATGCATAGAAGGTGAGAACCGTCAGGACACCAAAACCATAATAGTCAGCAAAGGTGATCGTTCCTGTGAGCCATCCTCCAAATACGATCAGGAGGATCAATATGATTTTTACCGCAATATTTCTGCCGCTGCTCTTTGCTTTATCGATGCCGATCATGCATACAATCGCGATCAGGAAGGTCCATAATACATTTTGGTGATACGGATATAACCATCCGCCCCCTGTCATAAGGTTAAACGGAATTTCAGAGAGGAGGGCAAAAACAAACAGTCTGCCCATATATTTTTTAACATTTCGGGTACGGAAATATCCTTCCGCAATCAGAAACGCAAAGATCGGGAACGCCAGCCTTCCCACGTTTGTCATCCACTGCTGGCCGGTCAAAAGCGTCGCCCATAAGTGGTCCAACAGCATGAACACCATGGCAAAAACATGCAGGCCAAAGGAAGTTATCCCAATTTTTTTCTTTTCCAAATTATCCGCTTCTTTCCTTTCTCTTGTATGCGTCATTATCTGAATACAGCGGCATGAAAGCAAGCGGTTCCCTGACCTGCTTGCCCTCTGCCGACCGGGACTTGTCGACAACGAAGAGATTATTATACCCAGAAAGTGTACCCAAAAAGGATTTGCTCGTCAAGCCGGGCTGCATTTTGCTCAGCACGCTTGCGCAATCAAGCCTGGAATCCATCCGCTGGGTTGATGAGAAACCTATATTCCGGCAGCCCTTTTTCCGGCTCGGAAGAAATCCACCGGAACACGCGTCGTTTTCATGATCCACTTGTCCACCCTGCACGAGTCTTGTTCAAACCGCATCCTGAGCCCGCCCGGTTTTCTGTAATTCATTGATTAGGCTGCACCTGTGCCGTTGGCGGCCGCTCTTGCAAAACAGCTGTGATTTTCAACAAAAAGCCGGTCAACCATTCGGTTGACCGGCTTGGTGGTTGCGGGGACAGGACTTGAACCTGCGACCTCCGGGTTATGAGCCCGACGAGC
>CAUEKL010000062.1 GCA_959018215.1 uncultured Gemmiger sp. | reverse complement strand
CTTCCTGTGTGAGCTGCTGGGCGCCCTGGAAACCGCTTCCACCCCGGCGGCGGAGATTTCGGAGAAGATCCGCAGCTGTTTCGGGTCTTTGCAAAGCCGGGTGGAAGCCTACGGTGAGGCACAGCGGTTCGACCGCTGCCGGACCTTCCTGTGCGTTTCGGCCAGCATGCTCAACCAGAAAGTGGGCCTGGGCGCCCGGATGCTGGCGGAACTGCTCAGCGCCACCCGGCTGGACAACACCGGGCGGATGCTGGAGATCCTGCGCCAGAACCGCACCTCCCTGTCCGGAGAGATCGTGGACAGCGGCAGCTCCTTTGCCATGACCCGGGCCGGAGCGTCCTTCCGGGCGGAATGTGCGGTGCAGGAACTGGTGGGCGGCATCGCCTATCTGCAGTGGCTGAAATCTGCGGATGAAGCGGGCGAAGAAGGCATGCTTGCCCTGGCCGTCCGGCTGCGGACCCTGATGCAGCGGCTGTTCACCCGGGCCCGGCTGACCGTGAGCGTCACCTCCGACGACGGACAGGCGGCGGAAACCGCAGCCGGTGTGCTGGCCGGCACCCTGCCTGCCGGGGCCCCTGCGGCTGCCGAAACCAGTGCCGTGACCCTGCCTCCCCCGGCCCGGGAAGGATTCATCCTGCCCGCCGACATCTCCTTTGCCGCCATGAGTGCCCCCTTCCCTGAGGTCAACCGGGGTGCCGCCCGGGTGATGAAGCGGGTGGTCTATCTGGAACACCTGTGGAACGGCATCCGGGTACGGGGCGGAGCCTACGGCACCGGCATGGTGCTGCGCAACAACGGCCTGGTGAGTCTGTACTCCTACCGGGACCCCAGCGCGGCCCATTCCCTGGCCTGCTATCGGGCCATTCCGGACTTTCTGGAACGGTTCGACGGGGACGTGGAGGGTGCCGTCATCGGGGCGGTGGCGGAAAGCGATCCGCTGCTGACGCCCCGGGACAAGGGCAAGACCGCCGACGCCCGTTACTGGAAAAAACTTTCCGACTCCGATCTGTGCCGCACCCGCCGGGAGATCCTGGCTGCCCGCAGCGCCGACGTGGCCGCCTATGCGGGCAGGATGCAGGACTGCCTGGAACAGGGCGCCGTCTGCGTGCTGGGCCCCCGGTCCCAGCTGGAAGCCTGCGGCACCGAGCTGGACAATATCCTGTCGCTGTGAAAGAGGTTTGTCATGACTGAAGAACTGTATGAGATGTATACCGCCATCCTCACCGAGGAGCTTATCCCGGCCATGGGCTGCACCGAGCCCATCGCCCTGGCCTACGCCGCCGCCCGCGCCCGGGAGGTGCTGGGCGCCGATCCGGACCGCATTCTGGCCCGGTGCAGCGGCAACATGATCAAGAATGTGCGCTGCGTTCAGATCCCCAACTCCGGCGGCATGACCGGCATTGAGGCGGCGGTCTGTCTGGGCGTGTTCGGCGGCGACGCCGACCGCCGGATGGAAGTGCTGGAAGCGGTCACCGGTCCCGCCCGGCAGCGCACCGCCCAATTCCTGGCGGACCGGCGCTGCACGGTGGAATTTCTGGATTCCGAGATTCCCCTGCACTTCATTGTGGAACTTTTCCACGGGGAGGACCAGGTCTCAGTGGAGGTGCGGTACGCCCACACCAACATCGTCTCCATCCTGAAAAACGGCGAGTCCGTTTTCTCCGGCGGCGAAGGGCAGCAGGGCGTGCACACCGACCGCAGCAAGCTGACCATTGATTCCATCAAGGAATACGCCGACACCGTGCCTCTTTCAAAGATCAGCCGGATCTTTGAGCGGCAGGTGCGCTGCAACATGGACATCGCCTACGAGGGCATGAGCGGCAACTACGGCGTGGGCATCGGCCGGATGCTGCGCACCGCCTATCCGGACAGCACCTTTACCCGGATGCGGGCCTATGCGGCCGCCGCCTCCGAAGCCCGCATGGCCGGTTGCGACATGCCGGTCATCATCAATTCCGGCAGCGGCAACCAGGGCATTGCCTCCTCGGTGCCGGTGATCGTCTATGCCCGGGAGAATTTTGTCCCGCTGGAAAAGCTCTATCGGGCCCTGGCCTTCTCCGGCCTGCTGACCGTGCACCAGAAGGAGTACATCGGCAAGCTCAGCGCCTTCTGCGGGGCGGTTTCCGCCTCCTGCGCGGCGGGGGCGGCCATCACCTATCTGGTGGGCGGCACCCCGGAGCAGATCAAGGCCACCATCGACAACACCCTGGCCAACATTCCTGGCATCATCTGCGACGGCGCCAAGGCCAGCTGTGCCGCCAAGATCGCCGCCAGCCTGGACGCCGCCATGCTGGCCCACAACCTGGCCATGGCCGGCAAGAGCTACGGCGCCCACAACGGCATCCTGCGGGAGGACGCCGACGAGACCATCAGCTGTGTGGGGCACATCGGCAAGGAAGGCATGCGGGAGACCGACCGGGAGATCATCCGGCTGATGCTGCAGTAAGGGAGGTGCCTGTCATGGAAGGAAAAGCCTGGGGTGTGGCCCGGGACGCGGCCGTCATCCTGGTCTGCGGCGCCATCTATGCACTGGCCTTCAACTGGCTGTTTCAGCCCAACCTGATCGTGACCGGCGGGTTTGCGGGCATCGGCCAGGTGGTCCACCGCCTGATCCCCGCCATTCCCGTAGGCACCGTGAGCATCTGCCTCAATGTGCCGCTGTTCCTTCTGCTGGCACGCCGGCAGGGGGTGCGCTCCTGTCTGCGCTCCTTCTTTGCCATGCTCACCGGTGCCGTGATGATCGACATCATTGCGGCGCTGTTCACCTTTCCGCCTATGGAGAACAAGTTCCTGGCCTGCGTCTACGCCGGGGTCCTGTTCGGATTTGCGGTGGGGGTACAGCTGCGCATCGGCGTGACTACCGGCGGTTCTGATCTGGCGGCCCGGCTGCTCAAATACCACTACCGCCACATCTCCATCGGGCGGCTTTGCCTGGCCATTGATCTTTCCATCATTCTTTTGTATGCCGTGGTTTTCCGCAATCTGGACGGGGCCATGTCCGGCATTGTGGCCATGTACATTTCCAGCGTCACGGTGGATGCCGTGGTTTACGGGTCCACCCACGCCCGCATGGCCGTCATCATCAGCGACAAAAACGAGGGATTGGTACAGACCCTTCTGTCCGGGCATTTCGGGGTCACCCGGGTGAACGGACAGGGCGCCTACTACGGCGGCGGCAAGGATGTGCTGCTGACCACCTTCCGCCCCGAACAGATCACCGCCCTGAAGCGGACCGTGCTTTCCATCGACCCGAAAGCCTTCCTCATCATCTGCGACGCCCACGAAGTCATCGGCGAGGGGTTCGGCATCTATTCGGAAGATGCCCTGTAACCCGCTTCTGCCTGGATGCCGAAACGGCAGCCGCCCCGGGAACCTTCCCGGAACGGCTGCCGTTTTTTGTTTTTGTTTTCCGGTCAAAAGAAGGAAAGGTGCGAACAAAAATCCAGTAACCGGAACATTCGTTACTATTCACAGGCCCGGACCGGTGGTATGATAGAAAGAGACTGGACCCTTATACCGCGGCCGTGAACTGGCGGCGGTAGGCCTGGGGCGTAAGCCCGGTCTGGGCACGGAACACCCGGAAGAAATAATTGTAGTCTGCCATGCCGATCTGCTGGCAGATCTCGCTGTTGGTCAGGTGGGTGGTGCTCAGCAGTTCCATGGCCCGCTGGATACGCAGGCGGCGCACATACTCGTTGATACCGCAGCCGTAGGTTTCCTTGGAGAGCTTGTACAGTGCGGTGCGGCCCATGCCCAGCGCCTGGCAGATGCGGGCGCTGGAAAGATCCTCGGCCAGATGATCGGACAGAAACCGGTTAAGGGTTTCCTGGGGACTGCCGGGAACCAGCTGCGCCATATGGACCTGGCACAGTGCCTGGGCCGACAAAGACAGCAGGTCACAGGCGGCCCGGAGAATACTGTACGGGGTGCGGGGCAGCTGGCAGTAAGCTTCATGAAGGGTCTGCTCCGGAATCCCGTACCCGGCGCAGAGTTCCCGGGCCCGCTGCCATTCGGCTTCCTCATCCGCCCCCTGCACAATGTGGCTCAGCAACAGGTATCCTGCCACCACACCGTCCACCCGGATGGGGGTGATGGCTTCGATCAGCCCCGCATGGCAGGGATAAATCCGGGTCTTTCCCTCCTGCCCCGCCCGGCGGCAAGCTTTCTGGTCGCACAGGCGGCAGCCCGTTTCCCCCGCAGGGGTGCTGCGGATGAGCCGACAGTAGGCGGGCAGTTCCGGCGGGTAGGAAAGAATGTCCATTCCCCACTCGTCAAACACCACGGTGCGCAAACCGGTCAGTTCATAAAAATCCCGCAGCAGCACCAACAATTCTTCCTTGTCAAAAACGGCACGCATCCGGGTGCCTCCTTTCCTTTGTCAGTATTGTAAGATGGCGCCCACGGCGCTGTCAATTCAAATCTTATCTTATATTTTTCAGGCGGTGATACCATGAATACAATTGAACAAAATTCCACTGCATTGGGCATTGAACTGGGTTCCACCCGCATCAAGGCCGTGCTGGCCGGTCCCGACGGCAGCGTGCTGGCCAGCGGCGCCCACGACTGGGAAAACCGGTATGAGGACGGCTACTGGACCTATCACCTGGAGGAAGTGTGGGAGGGCATCCGGGATGCCTACGCCAACCTGGCCGCCGAATATCAGGCTGCCTACGGCGAGCCCCTGTCCACGGTGGGGGCTCTGGGCGTTTCGGCCATGATGCACGGGTATCTGCCCTTTGACAAGGACGGCAACCAGCTGGCGGCTTTCCGTACCTGGCGCAACACCACCACCCAGCCCGCCGCCGAGGCCCTGACCGAACGGTTTTCCTTCAACATTCCCCAACGGTGGAGCATCGCCCACCTGTACCAGGCCATGCTCAACGGCGAGGCTCATCTGCCCGAAATCGACTTTCTCACCACTTTGGCGGGGTATGTGCACTGGCAGCTCACCGGGCGCAAGGTGCTGGGCATCGGGGACGCTTCCGGCATGTTCCCCATCGACAGCAAGACCCATGAGTACGACACCGCCATGATGGCGTCCTTTGACCAGCTGCTGGAACAGGCTCACCTGCCCTACCGGCTGCGGGAGATCCTGCCCGAAGTACTCTGCGCCGGTGAGGACGCCGGTACCCTGACCCAGGCGGGTGCCCGCCTGCTGGACCCCACCGGCGTTCTGCAGCCCGGTGCTCCGGTCTGCCCGCCGGAAGGCGACGCCGGTACCGGCATGGCCGCCACCAACACGGTGGCCATGCGCACCGGCAACGTGAGCGCGGGCACCTCCATCTTTGCCATGGTGGTGCTGGAAAAGCCGCTGAAGAAGGTCTATCCCGAAATCGACCTGGTCACCACCCCCGACGGCGCTCCGGTGGCCATGGTGCACTGCAACAACTGCACCAGCGACCTGAACGCCTGGGTGGAACTGTTCGGACAGGTGGCGGCCCTGTGCGGCGCTCCCAAAAAAGCATCCGCACTGTTCCCGCTGCTGTTCAATGCCTCTTTGGAAGGCGCACCGGACTGCGGCGGTGTGGTGCCGGTGAACTATTATTCCGGCGAGGGCGTGACCCACTTTGATGCCGGCTGCCCCCTGCTGGTGCGCGGTGCCCAGAGCGCTTTCACCCTGCCCAACCTGATGCGGGCCCACATCTACTCGGCTATGGCCACCCTGAAGATCGGGCTGGACATCCTGCATGAGGAAGACGTGGCCGTGGACCGTCTGCTGGGACACGGTGGCCTGTTCAAGACCCCCGGCGTGGCCCAGAAGTATCTGGCCGCTGCGGCTCAGGCCCCGGTGACCGTGATGCAGACCGCCGGCGAGGGCGGTCCCTACGGCATGGCCCTGCTGGCCGGGTATCGCCTGGCCGTGCTGCAGGGCTGCCCCCTGAATCTGGCCGACTACCTGCAGCAGCGCATCTTTGCCGACGCTCCCGGCAGCACCCTGGCCCCGGAGGAAAGCGACGTAGCCGGGTTCACCGCCTTCCTGGAGCAGTACAAGACGGCGCTGAAGGCGGAACGGGCCGCGGTGGACAACCTGTAACCGTCCCGTATATTTACTGATACCAGGGGCCAAAATGCCCGGAAGCTGCCTGGGCGTCCCCACGCACAAGAAAGGAATCTACGATGCTGGAAGCACTGCGCAAACAAGTATACGAAGCCAACATGGAGCTGCCCCGCCGGAATCTGGTAACCTACACCTGGGGCAATGTATCGGGCATTGACCGGGAGAAGGGCCTGGTGGTCATCAAGCCTTCCGGTGTGGAATATGAAGAACTGACCCCGGAGAATCTGGTAGTGCTGGACCTGGACGGCAACCGGGTGGAAGGCGACCTGAACCCTTCCAGCGATACCAAGACCCACCTGGAACTGTACAAGGCCTTCCCCACCCTGGGGGGCATCGTGCACACCCACAGCCCCTACGCCGTGGCCTGGGCCCAGGCCGGGCAGGATATTCCCTGCTACGGCACCACCCATGCCGACTACTTCTACGGCGCCGTCCCCTGTGCCCGCCACCTGACCAAGGAGGAGCTGGACGAGGACTACGAGAAGAATACCGGCAAGATCATCATTGAGACCTTCACCCACCGGCACATCGACCCGGTGGCCGTGCCCGGCGTCATCTGTCACAGCCATGGTCCCTTCACCTGGGGCAAGGATGCGGCCCAGGCCGTCTACCACGCCGTGGTGCTGGAGGAAGTGGCCAAGATGGCCCTGCTGACCCGTCAGGTGGACCCCAACGCCGCTCCGGCGCCCCGGTACCTGCAGGACAAGCACTACATGCGCAAGCATGGCCCCAACGCCTACTACGGGCAGAAATGATGCCGGTTCCCAGCGGAAGTGTCTGCCTTTTCTGCCGGTCCTGAAACTGCAAAGAAAGAACTCCGTCACCTTGTGGCGGGGTTCTTTTTTGTCCGCATCACCGGCAGCGGCTGCGGTACTGCATGGGTGTCATGCCGTAGAAACGGCGGAACACCGAGATAAAGTGACTTTGATTGGCATACCCCAGATAAGTGCTGATTTCCCCCAGTGTAAAATCGCTGTCCTTCAAAAGCAGTTCGGCCTCGTCCATTTTTACGCGGTGGATATACTCTCCCACAGATTGTCCCGTCTCCTTGCGAAACTTTTCCGACAGGCGCCGGTCGCTCATGCCACAGTACTCCGCCAGTTCCTCCAGGGTGATCTTTTCATGGGTATGCTGCTGGATATAGGTACAGCATTTCCGGATGATAGCCGAATAGTCTGCTGATTTCAGCTCGGACACCACCCGGCAGAAGTCTTCAATCATCTGGCTCTGAAGCTGCTCGATGTCCGCCCTATTGTTCATGGCATCCATGCGCTGGCAGTAAATGTCCGCCATGGAATAGGCTTTTTCATAATGCAGCCCCCCGCGCAGCGCCGCCCGGGAAAAGACCGCCACCGCCGTGACAAACATGTAGCGCATCTGGCGGTCGGAGTTCATGGACAGAACCCCCAGACGCCCTTCCATGCGATGCAGCCGCAGGCGTCTGAGAAGTTCCAGGTTGCCGGTCTCCACCGTATGGGTCAGCTGAACTTCCCAGGAATAGGGCGTATGGAAGCCTTCGCTTTCCCGTGCGTCAAAAATGTACCGTGTCAGGGAAGGACGCACCTGATAGTGCAGGAATTCCCCGTCGGAGGCGGCAAAGCTGTCCGCCGGCACCAGGGTCCCGGTAGCCAAATACAGCGCTATGGAAAGGGTATTGGCAAACTGAACCGCCGTGGTGGGCGTCTGGCTCATCAGCAGTCGGCCCATAGCGGCATGGTTGTCCGCAAACAGGGGCGACTGCATCCAGGGAGACAGATCACTCCAGGAAAAGGAGGCCAGCACTGCGGGTCCCAGAATCAGACAGCACTGCGGCGCAAGCCTTGCCACCGCCAGATAATATCCGGGGTCCAGCAGCATCAGCAGCGGGCCTTCATGGTTTTTGGCGTAAAATTCGTAGTCTGTGCGGCACAGCTCCACAAAACGCGGCGTATAAATTTCTGCGCTTTGTTCGGGCAACGCCAGAAGTACCCCTTTCTCCGACACAACACACATGGGAATTCCCGATATTCCGTTCAATTGCCGGTAAACCTGCCAGTTCTGCATCCCTTTTCCTCCGTTCGTTTTTTGTTAAAAACGTCGTAATTATAGTATAGCATAAAAATCCTATGCTTTATAATGATGGCATCAAAAAAACGAAAGGCAGGAATCCACATGCAAGACATTCATCTGCGGGCCATGCCCGCCGCACACGAAGTTTCTCCCTTACTGTACGGCATCTTTCTGGAGGATATCAACTTTGCCTGTGACGGCGGTCTGTGCAGCAACAAGATTGCCAACCACAGCTTTGACGGACGTTTTCTGGAAAAGTCGGCGGATCAGATGACCATCCTCCGCACCAAAGAGGCACCCGAAGCGGAAGATGATTTTCTGCGGTACTGGAAGGTGACCGGGGGCACGCTGGAAAGCCGTACCAAGGATGGTGCTTCCCGCCGCAATCCCCGGTATGCGGCTCTGACCAGTGAAGGAGACGCCCGGCTGACCAACCGCGGCCACGACGGACGGCAGAAATATCTGGGGCAATGCGCCGTTTCCATTGAAAAAGGACATCTGTACCATGTTTCCTGCTGGCTGCGCAGCCACGAATATACCGGCGCCATCACCGTGCAGGTCAACGGTGAGGCCGGCAGCCCCCTGACCACCGCCGCCGAACTGGCTGCACCCGACAGCTGGCAGCAGGTCCATGTATATGTGGAAGGCACCGCTACCGCCTACGGCGAATTCTGCCTGCATTTTACGGGCAGCGGCACGGTGGACCTGGACTGCCTTGTGCTGGAGGATGATGATTACTGGGGCAAGGATGATTCCAAATGGACCGGCGGGCATTTCCGCAAAGATCTTGTGGAAGCTTTGCAGGCACTGCATCCTTCCTTCATGCGGTTCCCGGGCGGCTGCATTGTGGAAGGACTGTACCCTTCCAACGAGTATCACTGGAAACATACCATCGGTCCCGTATTGGACCGCATTCCCGAAATCAATCTGTGGAGCACCACATTTGAGGAGAAGGGATACAACCAGTCCAACCAGATCGGCTTTTATGAATACTTCCTGCTGTGCGAGGACCTGGGCATGGAGCCGCTGCCCGTTGTGTGGGCAGGTCTCAACTGCCAGTTCCGTTCGGTTGAAACACTGGACACGGACAGCCCGGAATTTCTGGATGAGGTGGTGCGCAACGCCCTGGACCTGATCGAATACGCCAACGCCGATCCTGCAAAGAGTCCCTGGGCCGCCATGCGTGCCAGAGCAGGACATCCTGCCCCCTTCGGTATGAAGATGATCGGCATCGGCAACGAAAACTTCGGTGCCGACTATCACGAAAAATTCCGCCGGGTCAAGGCCGCTGTGCAGGCGCGCTATCCGGACATGGTGTGCATCATGTCCTCCGGCGCCTTTCCGCAGGGAGATGACTTCGATGAGACCTGGCGTCTGGCCCGCACCGAATTTCCGGATGTGCGGGTGGACGAGCATTTCTACGCCTCCAACGAGTGGGTGCTGGGCCAGCTCCACCGTTATGACAACTATCCCCGGGGCACGGCGCAGGTATTTCTGGGCGAATACGCGGCCAACGATGTGACCACGCCCCACAAACCCAACACCTTCGGTTCGGCATTGGCCGAAGCCGCTTTCCTGACCGGCGTGGAGCGCAACAGCGACGTGGTTGCCATGACCAGCTATGCCCCGCTGTTTTCCATGGTGGATGGTGCCCACTGGAACCACAACATGATCTGGTTCAACCAACTGACCCACATGTGCACCGCCAACTATTACGTGCAGCAGCTGTTCGGAACCTATCTGGGCAAGCAGTATCTGCCGGTGGACGGACCCCTGCCCGAAACGGTTCATGTTTCCCTGACGGCCGACGAAAGCAGCTACTATCTCAAGACGGTAAACCTGGGCGAGGAAAGCGCTGCTCTCTGCCTGGAGCTGCCCGATGCGGCGGACAGCTCCGCACGGCAGATCACCCTGCACAGCGATGACCCCGATGCCGCCAACGAACTGGACTTCAACGGTCCGGCACGCTATGCGGTGGCCCCTGCGGAAACCACTGCCCCGGTGCAGGATCACCGGCTGCAGGCGGAGCTGACCCCCGGAAGTGTGCAGGTCTGGGTCATTAGACGGAACTGAAATCAAGATAGCAAGAAGGGAAGGAATCCATTATGAGTCAGCCTAAGTCCACCAAGGTCAGGGGCGCTTACCTGTATGCGGCCGGTATGATCTCCTACAATCTAGAATACGCCTTCATCGGAAATCTGACCTACGCCCTGACCAACAGTTTCGGCATCAGTGCCATAGCCGCCGGCACCATCTTTCTGATCAGCCGCATTTTTGACGGCTTCACCGATATTCTGGCAGGTGTGGTCATCGACCGTTGGAATCCCCGCATTGGCAAGGCACGTATCTATGACCTGCTGCACCTTCCGCTGTGGATCTGCGTGATTCTGCTGTTCAGTGTTCCCGATGTGGGCATGACCGCCAAACTGATCTGGGTCTTTGTTTTGTACAACACGGTGCAGTCGGTGATTGCTACCTTCATGAACGTGTCCGAACCGCTGCGCCTGCAGCGTAGCTTTGTTGAGTCTGCCCGGCTCAAGGTCATGAGCGTGACCACCATCGGTACGCTGGTGTTTTCCATGATTCTGGGCTTTACTCTGCCCCAGCTGATCAAGATCTACGGTTCCCGCCCCCACGGCTGGACGATCATTGCCTGCATCTTTGCCGTTCCCATGGTGATTTTCGGCCTGCTGCGCTTCTTCCTGCTGCCGGAACTGCCTCAGAAGGAGTCTGCACGCACAACCCAAAAGCTGAGCATCGGCGACTGCCTCAAGGCCCTGTTCCAGAACAAGTATGCCCTGATGTACGGCGTTGTCATGATCTGCTGGGCCATGTACAACACCATAACCACCGGCACCCAGAACTACTTCTTCCAGTACGTATACGGAGATATCGGCGGTCTGAGTGCCATGTCCATCGGTACGCTGCTGACCATCGGATTCATTGCCATCGTCCCCCGCCTGACGCAGAAATTCGGCAGAGTTCAGACCGTACGCATGGGGCTTTTCGCCACCATGATTGCCTGCCTGGGCCGCCTGGTCCTGCCGCACAATCTGGTGTGGCTGGCCTTCATGCAATTTGTTGCCCTGTGCGGGGT
>CAUEKL010000061.1 GCA_959018215.1 uncultured Gemmiger sp. | reverse complement strand
TCCGTAATTCTTTCGCCCGGTTCTAAGATCGGACATACTCCGCGGAAAAACCCGCATCCTCTTGCAGAACAAGAAGTGCGGCAACCTCCCGCATCAACGCATATCGCCGGCTGTGATGAACGGATGTTCATCACACACCGTTCGCAGCCATGAAGTAGTATATCACACGTTTCCGTGTGTTGCAAGTGTTTTTTCGGCCTTTTTCCAAATTTTTTTGAAAAAATTCTGCGTTTTGCCGAAAGAAGAAGCCCTCTCGCTCAGAAAGGCACCTTTGCTTCGTCCACACGCCAGCCTTCCTCCGTTGGCACCAGATGCACAGGAGCATAATACTGCCTTCCCTGCCCTTCGTCAAGGGGATTGCCCTCGTCATCCGTCACGCAGACACAGACAGCGGCAAGCCGCAGGCTCCCGTCCGGCTGTTCCTGTGGTTCCGTACAAGTCAGGCCGGACTGGGGGATGATATGGTCGAAGGCATAGCCCTGTATCCACAGTGCATCATCGGGGCCTTCCTTATAATAAGGATCTGTGCCCTGCCCGTCCAGCATGGCAGATACCGCTTCCGGGGTATAGACGCTTTCCAGCCAGGATTTCAGCTGAGAAAACGTGTCGAACCGCACACCGGAAGTCACCTTGACATAGTCGGCGTTGTCCGGCAGTGCCTCGGTGATAAAGCCCTGGCCATTGGATTCCATCTGGTAATAACACAGAGCCAGTGCCCGGGCGGCATCATCGGGCAGGGCATCCGGGAGCTGGTAGGTCCTGCTGTCGTAAGGCTGAGACATACCGGGCATGGACACCGTCACCCGGCAGACTTCCGTCTGCGGGATGGGCCAGGCTTCGGACAGCAGCAGATCTATACCGGCGCTTTGTAGGTTGCCTTGGGCGTCCTCTGTCACATTCGGATTCAGTATGCGCAGATCATCCGCCGAAAATCCGGTTTCGGCCGCCACTTCCGCCCAGGTCTTCCCCTGCCAGCTTCTATAATAGAGCGGCAGGGTCTGCTGCGGCATGGAACTGCCGTCATAGAGGGTGGCCGTCTGGTCCCGCTCAATGGTCACCTGCTCCCGCTGCACCGCAGGCGCGGCCGATTCCGGGGTAACCGCCGGGCGGGCCGTTTCTGCCGTGATGACAGTGACCGGTTTGTCTGCAGTTTCCGAGGAAGGCTCCGCCGCGCACGCTGCCAGCAGCAAAGCAGTCAAAGCGGCTGCTGTGAACATCCACTGTTTTCTCTTCATGGTCTTTTCCTCGTTTCTTTCCCGTATCGCCGGGTTCATGCTTCGGGCAGTTCCGCCTGATGCCAGCCATCCTCGGTTTTCACCCACAAGGCAGTGCCTTCCCAGGCAACTCCGGGGTATTCGCAGGGAATGGCCTCGGTGCCGGTGGCGTCCAGCAGCCCCCACTTTCCATCCCGGCAGACGGCGGCATAGCCGTTCTGCAGGCAGGCGGCGTATTCCGGGGGACTGCCCTCTCCCCCGTTGTGCCAGACAGGCTCGTAGACCGCTTCGGTCACCAGATTGCCCTGGCGGTCTGTATATGCCCACTTGCCGTCAAAGGAGAGCGGGGCCAGATTTTCTTCAAAGAACCACCCCGCCGCGTCCGGCTCCTCCCCGGCGGCATCGCAGGGCTGCATCTGTTCTCCGGCAGTATTGACATACAACCAGCCGCCTTCCGCCGGGCCCAGGTCATATTCATCCTTCATTCTGGTCGGATAAACTGGCAGCCAATCCCCGAACGCAGACCAATCGGCAGCGCCTACCGTCTCATTGAAGGATGAGCCGTCCAGAACGCTGTACCTCCGGGCCTCTTTGGCATCCACATCGTAGTAGTACCATCCATAGAGCACGCCGTGGGCAGAACAAAGAGGCCTGCCGGTAGCTTGCTGCAAAGCAATGGCGTCGGGGTGATCTTCGGTGGTATAGGTCTGCAGGGCTTCGCAGATCCACTCGTTATTATCGCAGATATCAATGGGTCTTTCATTGATGCAGTCCAACAGCACCTGACCATCGGCGGTGATAAGTCCCCACAGCCCGTCCTTGCAAACGGTGTAGTATCCGGGCTCGGAACGCATGAGCATGGTGCCCCAGATTCCCACCGGCTGCATGGCATCCCAGGAATACACTTCTTCGGAAAGGTGCAGGGCGGCTTCCGCCGAGGGTGCGGCAGAGGAAGACGCAGTCTCCTCCGTTTCCGCCGGGACGGCAGGTGCTGGTGTGGAGGACGCAGCGGGGTCTGTGGATGGGGATTTTACACACCCGGATAAAAGAGCCGCCGTCAAAAGCAGGCAACCCAGTTTGTTCCGCATGGAAATCACACTCCTTATATAATAGGAAAGGCGTTTGAATATCACTGCGTTTTTCTGACAGTTCAGGCCGGGAGGTTTTCCCGGTGCCAGCCGTCCTCCGATTTCACCCACAGGGTCGTGCCCTCCCAGGCAACACCGGGATGTTCACAGGGGATGACCTCGGTGCCGGCAGAATCCAGCAGGCCCCACTTTCCATCCCGGCAGACGGCGGCATAGCCGTTTTGCAGGCAGGCAGCGTATTGGGGTGCGGCAGGATTCTCCGGGTTGTCGTATTCGCCCTGGGCGCCCCAGGTGGCGGAATAGATTGCTTCGGTTTTCAGGTTGCCGTTGCGGTCCACATAGGCCCAGCCGTCTCCGATCTGCACCGGGGCCAGATTTTCCCGGAAGAACCAGCCGGCCTGAACCGCACCTGTGATATACAGGCCGGAACCATCCTTGCAGAGATACCAGTACAAAGCCCCCGTATCGTCCGGAACCGGGTCACCTGGAAACTTGGGGTCGCCCGCCTCCCCTTCCTCATGAGCAGAAAAGACCGGCAGAAGATCGCCGTAGGTATCCCACAGGGAATCGTCCATCTCGCACACCTCGCCGGGGGTGCCCACCTGGTACCAGCGCAGAGCGCTCAGGTCCAGGGCGTGGACATCCCGGCCCGGGGAATCCAGGTCATAGAAGAACATATCACTCAGACCGCCGTGGCCGGGACAAAGAGCCCCATTCCCTGCTTCGGTGAGCTTGGCGGAAAGAGCGTCGAAATCTTCCCAGTCCATGGGTGGGCCCGGGAACCAGAGCCAATGATCTTCCGCTCCGCAGCGGGAAACCGGATTGGTGGACTGACACGGCAAAACCACCGTGCCGTCGGCGCGCATGAGCCCCCACAAGCCGTTTTGAGACATGGTAAAATAGCCTTCATTGGGGGTGGAGGGAATGGCGTCCAGCTCTTCGGCGGTGCGGATCTCATCATAGGGCAGCCCGGGTTCCGGCGTGACCGTGGGCGCCGGTGTTGCGGAGGTTTCGGCGGCATTGGCATCTTCCTCCGTGGCGGAAGAAGTTGCGGAGGATGTGGGGACGGTGCAGGCGGACAGCAGCAGTCCGGCGGCCACCGTCAGGCAGAGAAGTTTGCGGCGCATACAGGGATCACGCTCCTTTTTCTTATATAGCGGAAATGTCAGGCAGGCAGGCTCAGCTCATCTACCCGCCAGCCGGTTTCGGTGGGGATCAGCCGCACTTCGCCGATGCTGGCTGTATCAGGGGTATAGTCATAGCCTTCCAGGCCCCAACCCTGGAAATCCTCCTTTTCAATGGTCAGGGAGAGCCGCCAAAATAGCAGACTGCCGTCCGGCTGCAATTCCGGCTGGGTATAAATGGTGCCGCAGTGGGCAATGTTGCTGCCCCGGTCACCCACGCCGAAAACAATGGAATCATCCGGGCCCTGGTAGTAGCCTCCAAAGTCCCACGAGCCATCCGTCGGCAGAGGGCCGCAGAGCATCTCCCCGCACCGGGCCGCCGAGAAGATATTCCCCAGATACTGTTCCAGATCCGTATACCGGGTGTACAGAGCCCCCTCGGTGGAGATATAATACCCTTCCACTTCCTGGTATTCACTAGGATCAATGCCGATATGCATTCCGTAATGCTCGTACATGAAATCATAGGCTGCCGCCATGGCCGCGGCCGCCTGTTCATCCAGGGCAGCAGGCACTTTGTACGTATTCACCGCCTCGGTGCGTGCGTACTCCACCCAGGGCGTTTCGATGGTCACGTCCTGCATTTCGATTTGGGGCAGGACATAGGCATCATCCAAGCAAAGATTGTAGTACCCCTCCGCAAAGTCACTCTTTTGCGGGTCCGGGTTCATGGCCTGAAACCGTTCCCATGGGATGCCATAGGCTTCGGCGGCTTCTTCCAGGGTGTCGGGCCAGTAATTGATTTCCAGGCGGACCGTTTCCGGCCAGTTTGCGCCCTCATAAAAATCCAGCGTTCCCGGCGCATAGGAAAAGCTCGGGGCATTTTCCGGCATGCCCGCCAGCCAGGCATCCAGCGACACCAGCTCATAGGAGGCAGCCGGGGTCGGCTCCGGGGAGGGTGTGAGGCTGGGTGCGGGCGTGGCGGTGGGCGGCGCCGGGGTGGATTCCGGCCGGGAGGGTCCGGCACAGGCCGACAGCAGCAGCCCGGCAGCAAGGGTCAGGGACAGGCAAACAAGGCGGGCACCCATGGGACATTCCTCTTTTCCCGGCCGCCCCGTCCAGGGAGGCAGAACGGCCTCTCTTTATTATCTTCAGTATAGCATAAAGCGCGCTCCTTTCCCATCAGACTTGAGAAAAGAACGCGCTTTTTTTACAGATGTAACGTATTTGTATCCGGTGAAGAAATCACTTCTGCCGGAGCTGCTCTTCCAAACCGGGGCGCGGGGTGACGTATACGGTGGTATACACCTCATACAAAACCATGCCGGGCTTGGCGCCATTGGCTTTCCAGATGTTCTTCACCTCGGTTGTATCCACCGGCACCTTCGCCCCGCCGTTCTGGCTGGAATGGAGCACCGCCAGCTCGGCGGCTTCCTGTTTGGTGGTATCGGGAATGTCCTCGCCGCGGCTCATGACCACCGTGTGGCTGCCGGGGGCTTTCTGTACATGGAACCACAGGTCCTTGCCCCGGGCAGTGTGCAGGGTGAGCTTATCGTTTTGGGTGTTGTTGCGGCCCACCAGGATCTCAAAGCCGTCGCTGGAGCGGTAGCGCAGGAAGTCGGCGGGCTTCTGGCGCTTGTCCCTCTGCTTGAAGTATTTCAGATACCCCTGGCTTTTCAGCTCGGCGCGAATTTCATTCAGCGCCTGTTCCCCGGGGGCAGACTCCACCTCATACATGACGGTGGCCAGATACTCGATCTCGGTCTCCCCTTCCGCCAGCAGCTTTTTGAGCATGGCACCGGCGGTCTGCTTCTTCTTGTAGTCCTTGAAGTATTTCTGGGCGTTCTCGTTGGGGCCCAGGCGGGGGTCCAGCCGGATGGTCATGGGCTCACCGGTATAGTAGTTTTCCACCGTCACTTCCCGGTCGCCTTTATGGATGGCCCACAGATTGGCCTGGAGCAGTTCCCCGCACAGGCGCAGGGTATCGGCCTTCTGGCTCTGGGCCTGCTCCTCCCGTCGGGCGGCCTGCTTGCGCACCGCACGCTCGTACATATTGTGCACAGCCTTGTACAGTTCCCGGCTCTTCTGGCGCAGACGCTCGGCCCGGTCCTTGGTGGCGTAGTAATCCTCCAGCATAACGCTGTAAGAAGGATACGCGGTCAGGCTGGCGTTGGCACCATACTGCCGGGGTGCAAAGAAGCTGAACTCCACCGGCTTGAGAGAGCCGTCCGCCTGGGGCAGACGCACCGCCGTGGGATGACCTCCGGCAGCGTGTTCGGCCTTGAGGTCCTCCAGCGCGGCACACAGGGCCCAGCGCTGTTCCTCGTTCAGATCGCAGGCAGCCAGGGCGGTCTCCCCGCCGAAGGCACGCCAGGCGGCTTCCCGCAGAACCACCGGGCCTACGCCGCCCACGGCCTTGCCCAGAGCCTGGGCTACGGGCAGATCGGTGCGGCAGGCAGCCTCCACAATCGCGGCCCCGCTCACCGCCAGAAAGTCTGGCTTGTTAGGCTTGGGCGGCAGAGTATACGGCAGGCCGGGAAGGAGCTGGCGGATCTCGCTGTCCTCAAAATCCACACGCTTGAGGGCATCCACGATCTTGCCGTCCCGGAACAGTACCAGGTTGGAATACCGGCCCATGAGCTCAGCGGCCAGGGTGTTCACCACCAGGTCGCCCATCTCGTTGGTGCAGCGGAAATCAAAGAAAACAATGCGGTCTCCCGGTTCCCGGCGCAGCTCAATAAGCCGTCCGCCGGTAAGATGTTTGCGCAGCAGCATACAGAATCCCGGCGGGGTGAGCGGATTTTCAAAAGTTTCCTGGGTCAGGCAGACCCGGGCGGACCCGCTGCGGGCCGACAGCAGCAGACGATGGGTCTCGGTGCGGGTACGCAGGGTGATGAGTACCTCGTCCCGGGTGGGCTCAAAAATCTTGTCGATCTTGGCATCCAGCAGCTTTTCCCGCAGTTCGGCGGCCACCAGGTCCAGGGTGGCGGCATCCAGTGCCATAGGTTCTCCCCTCTTTCGGATTGACATTCCCGGCAAACCGGGGCGGATCAATTACAGGCAGGTAAACGGATCGGTGTCGGACAAGGCCAGGGTGATGCGCACCTCATCCGGCAAGGCGGCGGCCAGACGTTCGGCCAGCACCCGGGTGACCGGGTGCTCGGTAGCCCAGTGCCCGGCCACCACCAGCCCTACCCCCATCTGGTGGGCCAGCAGGGCAATATGGTGGGCGGCTTCCCCGGTGACGAAGCAATCGGCTCCCAGGTCGATGGCCTCCTGCAGGTAGCTGCCGCCGCCTCCACTGACTTCTGCCAGTCGGGTGACCGGCCGGTCAGCCTCCACAAACTGAGGATGGGCTCCCAGCCGATCGGCGCACAGGCCGGCCAGTTCGGCGGCGGTGGTGGGTTTCACCTTGCCGATGCGGCCGCAGCCTTCGGCGAAGGATTCGGTCTCGGTCATGCCCAGGATGTCGGCCAGGGTATCGTTGACGCCGCCGGCTGCTGCATCCAGGTTGGTGTGCATGCAGATGGCGGAAATGCCGTTTTTGACCAGCAGTGCGGGAACATCCTTGGGGCCAATGTGTTTCAGGGGATTGAAGATGACCGGATGATGAGACACGATAAGGTCACAGCCGCTTTCGGCAGCTTCCTGCACCACGTCGGCGGTGATATCCAGTGCCACCGCAATGGCTCCCACCGGGCGGCCGGTATCCACCAGCAGCCCTACATTGTCCCAGCTGCAGGCCAGTTCCGGGGGTGCGAATTCCTTGAGGATCTGCAAAACTTGCTGTACGGTCACGGCCATTTTCCTGCCTCCACTTCTGCGATCAGGGCGTCCACTGCCTCGGCTTCCGGGCCGTCGGCAAGTCCCCTGCGGTATTTTTTCAGCTTGCCGCACTGTTGGGTGCGGTATTCTTCGGCGCCGGGCTGCCCCTGTACCAGCCCACACAGGCACCACAGGCCCTCCGGCTCATGGGGGTCGGCGGTGTAGCGGGCGTTCATCACAGCATACCAGCGCCCCGCGGCACGGGCCAGGGTCTCCCCCCGCAGGGTAAAGCCCCGCTTTGCCAGCCAGCGGCGCAGCAGGCTGTGCTTGGTGGCAGGCACCAGCACCAGATTGTAGGCCGGGTCGAACACCCAGGGAGCGGCATCCAGAATTTCCATGATGGTCTGGGCTCCCATCCCGGCGATGATGATATCGGTGGCCTCCCCGGGGCGGAGTACTTCCAGCCCGGAACCCAGCCGGAACTGCACCTTGTCCCCGTAGGGGGCGCAGGCGCGGCGGGCCTTGGCCAAAGGATCAGGGCGAAGATCACATGCAAAAACCAGCGGGCAGCGTCCGCTGCCCGCCAGCCATGCACTCAGTTTGCCGTGGTCGCACCCGATATCCGCCGCCACACTGCCGGGGCGGACAAACTCCGCCGCCGCGGCCAGGCGGGCATCCAGGTGCGGTACCGACTTACTGCTTGGCAAAGTATTCATTGAGCTGGTCGATGAGCCCGTCGGGGTTCAGGCCATGGACGGCGCAGGCCTGCTCCACAGTTTCACCGTGAGCGGCCATGCAGCCCAGGCAGTGCATGCCCGCATTCTGGAAGATGGGCACGCACCCCTGGGAGGGGTCGTTCTTCAGGATGTCAATGATGATGGTATCTCTCTGAACAGTCATGGTAAATTCCTTTCTTGCAGCCGGGGAGTCCGACTGCATCTGTGATTGTGTTTTTTATCAGAACCGGCACCGCCGGGGCGGGTGCCGGGTTCCGGCTGAGGAAAAAATCAGGTCATCTGCCACTGGGCATATAACCCGGCCCCCTGCAGGAGCACCAAAGAGGTCAGGCATACGGTGGCCATAGCGGCAGGTCGGGCAATATTGCGGCGCACCGAGAAGGTGCGGGTACTGCCCAGCAGGACCAGAACAAGCGGCAGCACCGGCAGCCAGTACCGCCCCTGCACCCCGAAGATGGTGGTGTAGTTGATGGGGGTCCAGCTGAGGGCCGCGAAGAAGGTCAGCCCCACCACCAGGGCCACAATGACCCAGCCGCCCGCGCGCACGCGCCCCGGCAGAGAAGGTTCTTCCGGCTGCGGCAGAGACACTGCCAGCAACACCAGAAGCAGTCCCAGCCCCAGCAGCCAGCTGACCTGGATGGGATAGACAATCGGCTCGCCCAGGGCCGTGCCCAGCAAGCCTTGCAGCCAGGCAGCGCCCTCGGCGCTCACCGAGCGGAGCAGCAGTTTGATGGTGCCGGGCAGATTCCGGCAGATATATCCGGCGGTATAGGTGTAAATGGAATCCCCGTTGGGCTGGATGCCTTCCACCAGCTGTTCCGGTGTCAGACCGCCCCACATATGGGTGATTTTCCAGAACATCACCGGCACCGCCACACATACCACCACGGCCAAAACGCCGAAGAAAGCTTTTTTCAGGCGGGGGTTGCGGTGCAGCTTCCAGTATACAAAGGCAAGCACCGCCACGGCAATGACCACGGCAACAGCGGCGCGGGTCAGCCCTTCACTGTCCACATCCCGGGTGGCATAGACCAATGCGCCCAGGTTCATATTCACCCATCCCAGCACAGCCAGCGCCAGGGCCAGCACCTTGACCAGCACACCGGGGCGCACCCGCTGTTTTGCCAGTGTCACGGTGGGTCCGGCAGGATGTTGCCGGGGGTCCAGATGTTTTGCCGGAGCGATGAGAACCAGCGCCGGCACCGGCAGATAAATGGCCTTGGCAGGGCCGATCAGGAAGGCCAGCACCGCCAACAGCACCAGCTCCGCACGGCGGGCCGGGCGCTGACGCAGGGTCAGACAAAGAGCCGTAAAGCAGAACACCAGCCCCAGCACGGTGGCATCAGCGGAGAAGCTGGCCGCAAGCTGCAGGGTCTGCGGCAGCAGGGCCACACAGGTCAGAAGCCCCTTCCACCGTTCCGGCATGAGTGCCACAGCCAAGGCCGCCAGCACCAGATAAACAAGCAGATTGCCCAGGCGCCCGGCCAGCAGCATGGCGTGGAACCCGCGTCCCAACGCCCGCATCAGCGTGATGCCAAGGGTCTGCCCCAGATACAAGGTACGGTTGAAGCTGCTGCCCACAGTGAAATCACTGGGTGTGTCGGTCACATTGGAAGCCGCAGCATCCCCCAGGTGGGAAAGATATTCCTTGTAGGCATAAATCCCGATATCCCCACTCTGAGCCGTAAAATAGGGTGCATCACAGGCGCGCACCAGCAGCCGCCAACCGTCTTCTTCTCCGTTGGTCAGGGGCTGGCCCAGCAGTTCGCTGGCTGCCTGGTAGCTGTTGGCCATGTGCGTGTACTCATCCGGGCCAACCAGCGGCGGTGTCACAATACTGAATGCGCCGCCCAGCACGGCTCCGCAGACGAGCACCATAGCCCAGAACGCCGCCCGCCGTGCCAGCAGTACAAAAGCCAGCACCACTGCCGCGAACAGCAGCACTCCCAGCACCACGGACAGACGCTGGGACCACTGGCCGGAATAATCTACCACGTACTGCAATGCCACCGTAGCGTTCAGTTCCCTGCCGGTACTGTACTCCGTCAGAGGCATGGCACCGGTAAGACCGGAATCTTCCGCCGGAGAAACGACCCCCTCACTGGCCCAGAGGCCCATGGGCTGCACGGAATCCTTGTCCGCCGTGCCCACATAGTACAGATGGAGATGTATCGTCTCATCCTCGGCCGGGGTGTACGGGTACGGGAAAATAATGGTTGAAAAGGTGTTGTCCCGCACATCAAAACAGTTAATGTGCCCTTGAACAATGGCTTCGCCCTTCTCATTCATCAGCTCCGCCACCACCTGTCCTGTGGCGAAGGCATAGTTGTAGTTGGTCAGATCAATCCGCACACCGTACAGCGTTTGCCCCGCACGCAGCGGAGCATCCTGCATCAGGCCGCCGTCCTTGGGCATTTCTATGGTCTGGCTGTAGGTATCGTTAACGATCTGGTATACCGACTGTCCGTCCACCCGCTGGGCCAGGTCATACTTGGCCCAGGCCAGTATCAGTGCGGCAGCCACCGCCAGCAGCAGCCCCGCCAGCAGCAATCGGTGCCGCACGACCCATGTCTTGATTTTTTGCAACGGTTTTCGTCCTTTCCTGTGAATTTCTGCCCAATTGGGGGCATGAAAGGATGGTCACATACGGATGTTATTATATCCCAAAACCAGGCAAAGCGCAACCGGGCCGGAACACAAAAAGCCGCGCCCCACCGGGAAAAGCCCCGGCAGGGCGCGGCTTGGCGCTTGGAGGTTACTTGTTGAAACGATCGCGCAGGTTCTTGAAGAAGCCCTTGCGCTTTTCGTAGTTGTCATCCTTGAGGGACTCATCAAACGCCTTCAGGGCGTCGCGCTGGGCACGGGTCAGTTTCTTGGGGATCTCCACTTCCACGATGACGTACTGGTCACCGCGGCCGCGGCCGTTCAGGTACTGGATGCCCTGACCGCGCAGACGGAAGCGGGTACCGCTCTGGGTGCCTTCGGGGATCTTCTGGGAGACCCGGCCGTCCACGGTAGGCACTTCGATTTCATCACCCAGAACTGCCTGGCTGAAGGTGATGGGCACACGCACGGTCACATCGTAGCCGTCCCGCAGGAAGATGGGGTCGGGCTTGACGGTCACATGGACGATCACGTCACCGGCGGGGCCGCCGTTGGAACCGGCGTCGCCCTGGCCGCGCAGCGCGATGTTCTGATCGTCGTCAATGCCGGCGGGAATGTTGACTTCCAGCGTCTTGCGCTTGCTCACCTTGCCGGTACCGCGGCAGGTCTTGCAGGGGTCCTTGATGACGGTGCCGCGCCCGCCGCAGTGGGGGCAGGGCAGCTGGCTCTGCATCACCCCGAAGGGGGTGCGCTGCTGGGGTACCACCTACCCTCGGCCGTTACACTGGCGGCAGGTTTCGGGGCTGGTGCCCTTGGCGGCACCGGTGCCCTGACAATCGGGGC
>CAUEKL010000060.1 GCA_959018215.1 uncultured Gemmiger sp. | reverse complement strand
ATTGGGCGGCGGGCGGTCTTTGCTTTACACAAGGCCGAAAAAAGGGTATAATGTTTTGATAGTATGTCACTAATTCAGTGGGAAAGGAGCCCCACTTCATGGGCTTGCAAACCATCCAGTATCTCTTGTTCCTGGCCGTGTCGGCCGGGGTTTATCTTCACCTGCCCCGCCGCCTCCAGCCGGTGTTTCTGCTGGCGGCCTCCTGGGTGTTTTACGCCCTGGCATCCGGGGGCTATCTGGCTGTGACCCTGGCGGTGGGAGCCTTCTCCTACCTGTGCGGTCTGGGCATTGCCTGGAAGGACGGTGCCCACAAGCAGGCATTTGTCCGCCTGGGCGTCATCGGCAGCATTGCCATCCTGGCCTTTTTCAAGTATTTCGGGTTTCTCAACACGGTGCTGCCTGCGCCGCTGAAAATCGTCATGCCTCTGGGCATCAGCTTCTATTCCTTTGCGGCCATCGCCTACCTCATCGACGCAGGACGGGGCGACTGCGAGGTGGAACGAAACCCGCTGTACTATTTCCTGTTTCTGACCTTTTTCGGCACCGTGACCCAGGGCCCTATCCCCCGGGCCGGGTCGCTGATTCCCCAGCTGCGGGCGGAGCATCGCTTTGACGCCGAGCGCACCGTCCGGGCCTTGCGCCTGTACGCCGTAGGCCTGTTCAAGATGGTGGCAGTGTCCGACGTGCTGGGCATGGTGGTGGACGAAGTGTTCGGCGCCTGGCAGGATTACGGCGGCGGCATGCTGATTCTGGCCGCGTTTTTTTACACCTTCCAGCTGTACTTCAACTTCAGCGGCTATTCCGAGCTGGCCCGGGCCACCGGCCTGGTGCTGGGCCTGGAACTGGCCGAAAACTTCAAGACGCCTTTCTTTGCCACCAACTTTTCCGGGTTCTGGAGCCGGTGGCACATCAGCTTTTCCTCCTGGCTGCAGGATTACCTCTTCATGCCCCTGGCCTGGGCGGATACCGAGCGGCTGACCGGCGGGAAGCTGCGCCGTTTGCCCCCGGAGGTCTGCGTCTTTATCGTTTTCTTTGTGTCCGGTTTCTGGCACGGCAACACCCTGCCCTTTGTGGTGTGGGGGCTGCTGCAGGCGCTGTACCGGGTGGGGGAAGAACTGCTCCATCGCCGCCTGGGCAAGCCCAAAAAGAAGGCTCCCGCCAGGGTGCTGTGGGCCAAGCGTGCCGGCGTGTTCGTTTTGTGGACCTTCAGCATGGTTTTCTTCCGCATGGGGTCCGGCAACGGTTCGGTGGGTGCCTGCTTCGGGTATCTGGCCGGGATGGTGCGGGGTCTTTCCCTTGCCCGCTTTGTCTGCGAAGCTTACACCGCCGCCTACAACGGATTTTATGCCAACAGCCTCATGGTAGGGGCCTACTACGCCTTTGTGGCGGTGGTACTGGTACTGGCTCTCTTCCTTGATTACCGCCGCTGCTTCGGCTTCAAGAACAAGGGGTCCGAAGTGATGGTGGCCGCCATCCCCGGCTGGCGGCGGCAGGCGCTGTACCTGGCGCTGGTCACCCTGATCCTCATCGGCTACATCCTGCAGAACGGCGGGTTTGCGGCCGGTCTGGGCATGTATGCGGGGTACTGATCATGACGAAGAGAAAGGCGGGTGCCCACGGCATGCTGCATATCATCAAACGCCTTGCCCTGCTGCTGATCCCGGTGTATCTGTGGCTGGCGTTCTTTGTGGCCTTTGAGCCCAACAACTATTTCGGGCTCAAGGGCGAGACCGATTCCTCCCAGCCGGTGGCCCGGGTTCGGGCCTACCAGACCGATCCCGGCAGCCGGCTGATCATCGGGGACAGCCGGCTGGCCCACTTTGACATGGACCTGGTGGGGGAAGTTTCGGGGCAGGAGTGGCAGAATCTGGCTTTCGGCGGCGCGAGCCTGCGGGAAAGCCTGGATCTGGCGGACTTTGTGCTGGATTCCGGCAACCAGGTGGATGCCATCCTGTTTGAGCTTTCCTTTTACACCGTTAACGCCAACTATGACACCGACCGGTTCTCCACGTTGGAGGATACCCTGAACAATCCCCTGGCCTACTGCCTCAACCTGGAATACAACGTGAACGCCCTGACCATGTTTATGAACACGGTGAACCACACCCCGGACAGCATCGAGTCCGGGGACTGGGGCCCGGCGGATTATTTTGACGCCGACGGCAACCCCATGTCCGTCCACCGCAAGCTGTATGAGTATCCCGGCCTGATCGACGAGAAATGCCGCAGCTGGTCGGTGAACGAGGAGGAACTGGTGCGGCTGGGGGATCTGGCCCGCCGCTGCAGCGAGGAAGGCATCGAGTTGACCATCGTGCTGCCCCCTATGGCAGACCTGGTGCGCACCGAGGTGTGCGAGAAATACCACATCGACCAGCACATGCAGGAGGATGTGCTTCCCCTGCTGAATGACTGGAGCGACGACTATGGCTGCATCGTACTGGACTATGAGTGGGGCGGCAGCTGCATCACCGACGACGACACCCAGTTCTTTGATGGATTCCATCTGGACGAAAAATACGGTCTGCCGGACTGGACCCGGCAGCTGTTCACCGAAATGGGCGCATGACGGCGCCCGGTAAGGAAGCAAATCTATGGCATTGGATTTTCTGATTTTGTATGAGCACACCGTGCGGGAATACGAAAGCGACCTGCTTTTGAAACTGGAGCTGGAACGCCGGGGCTACACCGCCGAGATCCGGCAGCTGCTGGCCCCCAAGCATCTGCGGCTGTTCGGGCGGGATAAGCCCGAAGTGCTGGTGGCCAGCTGCATGTATGACAACGAAGCCATCAACAGCCATGTGTACAACAACATCGGCCGCTGCAACAAGATCGTGAACCTGCACTGGGAACAGATGCTCTCCGACACCCAGGAGGAGGGCGACTGGTTCAACATGAACGGCAACGCCAAGCGCTGCATCCAGACCTGCTGGGGCAAGCGCACCGCCGCCCGGCTGCAGGCCCACGGCATGGACGCCAGGAACACCCCCGTGACCGGCGCCGTCATGATGGATTTTCTGCGCCCGGAGTTCAAGGGGTACTTCAAGGACAAGGCCGCTTTGTGCCGGGAGTTCGGCCTGGACGAGCACAAGCACCTGCATCTGTACATTTCCAGCTTCGGCTATGCCAGCATGTCCGACGACGAGGTGGCCGAGCTTTCCAAGATGGCGGGCACCGATTTCACCGGCTTTGCCCGCACCAACCGCATTTCCATGGCCGAGACCCTGGACTGGTTCGACCGGTACCTGGGAGAGCACCCCGAGGTGGAACTGGTCTATCGCCGCCATCCCAGCGAATGGAACAGCCCGGCTCTGGACGAACTGGCCAAGAAGCGGCCCAACTTCCATGTGATCTTTGCGGACAGCGTGAAGCAGTGGATCGTGGCGGCGGATTCCATCTCCATCTGGATGAGCACCGCCATCGCCGAGGTCTACATGGCGGGCAAGAGCTGTCACATCCTGCGCCCCACCCCCATCGAGCACGAGTATGACCCGGTGATTTACAAGGGTGCCCGGTATGTAACCGACTACGACGGCTTTGTGGCCGCCATGGCGGAGGAAAATCCCCCCTTCCCCATTGCGCGGAAGGTCATTGAGGGATACTTTGATCCCAGCAAGCGTCCTGCCTACCTGCGCATGGCCGACCTGCTGGAGGAGGTCTACCGCAACCCGCCCCGGGACACCCCCATGGGCGAAGGGTTCAAGCCCCACTTCAACCTGCTGAAATTTGTGGCCCTGTGGGGGGTCCATCTTTTGTACCGCCACGGCTGGGAGCCCAAAAAGGTGTTTGCCTTCTGCCCGCCGCTGGCCAGCTTTGCCCAGCGCATTTACGGCTATGTGGACAAGGCCCACGTGACCCCCGAACAGGTGGAGGCCATGACAGCCCGCATCCGTCCTTACGTGACCGCCCGCTGACCGTTCCCCACTTTTTGCACCAAAGGAGCATATCATGCCCGAAACACCCAAAAAGCAGGAATCCTTTCTCGGCAGTCTGATGAAATACTCGGTGGCCACCTACCTGGGCTTTCTCATCAGCGGCGCCGCCCTGATCGTGAAGGGCGTTCTGCCCCCCGACCGCTACGCCGTGCCCGCCTCTTTCATGGCCTACACCACCTCTTTGATGAATGTGGGCATGCTGGGGCTGGACCAGGGCCTCTTGCGGTTCTTCCGGGAACCGGCGGAAGGCGCCACCGGCCGGACCATGTTTGCCGCCACCACCCGCCTTTCCCTGCTGGTCATGGCGGTGGTGGGGCTGGTGGGCTCCGCGTTCTTTGCGGAACCGCTGTCCGCCGCCTTCGGCCTGGGACAGAACGGAGCCATTCTGGTGCCCTTCCTCTTCCTCAACGCCGCCCTGTACATGCTGGTGCGGTATCTGAACGTGCTGCTGCGGCTGGAAAACAACGTCCGGGCCTACACCGCCGAGACTCTGTGGATGCAGGCCTGCCTGAATCTTTTGTATCTGCTACCCGGCTTTTTCACCAGCAAGACCTGGGTATTCATTGCGGCGGCGGTGGCCAGCTTCGGCTGCGTGGCCATCGCCTTCTGGTTCAAAGCCAAGGCGCCCATCCGGGCGGGCAAGGTGCCCTACAAGGCCATCTACCGTCAGATGGTGCCCTACAGCATCGCCCTGGCCCCCGCCGCGGTGCTGACCCCCCTGTTCCAGTCGGTCTGCCTGTCCTTTCTGGCCAGCAACACCTTTTCTCAGGGCTTGTTTGCCTTCGCCTACCAGCTGTCCATGCTGGTGACCACCGTGCAGGCCGGATTTTCCACCTACTGGGGTCCTTATGTCTTTGCCCATTACCGCACCGAGCAGGAGCGCATCGGGCGGATTCACGACCTTTTGAACTTCCTGATCTTCGGCTTTTTCTGCCTGCTGGTCATGTTTGAGGATATCATCTTCCTCATCTTCCCCTCCAAGCTGCCCTGCATGCGATTTTTCCCGCTGATGATGCTGGCGGCGGTGTTCCTGATTCTCATGGAAGGCACCGTCTACGGCAACGCCATCGCCCGCCGCCCTCACCACGATACCATCGGGGTGGCCCTGGGCGTGGGGGTGGAGCTGCTGCTCTGCATCTGGCTGGTGCCGCTGTACTCGGTCACCGGGGCGGCGGCCGCCCTGGTGGCGGGCAATGCGGTGATGTTTGTCTACCGCACCCTTACCGGGCAGTACTACTACCGCACCATTCCCAGCTACCCCCGCACCATCTCCGGCTTTTTGCTGGCGCTGGCCGCCGGAGCCGTCGGGGTTGTATTTTACCAGCATTTTGTGGTAAAGTTTGTGCTGGTGGGAGCCATTCTCTTCATCTACTGCACCCTGTACCGTCCCCAGCTGCAGAAACTGTGGCACATGGGCATGACCCTGCTGCGCAAACTGCTGCACCGGTAAGGAGGAAATATCATGGACCACCTGGGCACCGTTCCCCTGCAGACACAGCAGCTGAGCCTGCGCCGCCTGACCTTTGACGATTGCCGGACCATGTTCGACCACTGGGCCGGAGACCCGCAGGTGACCCGGTATCTGCGCTGGAACGCCCACCGGGACTGGACCGTCACCGCCGAATACCTATACGAGATGGAAAAGTGCTACGCCGATTCCACCGTGTACAACTGGGGTATCTGCCTCCAGGACGGGACACTCATCGGGACCATCGGTGTAGGGCCGGCAGAGCGGGCCGCCGCCGAAGGCTGGCAGACGCTGCCCGAGCCCCTGCGCCATACCGAAATCTGGGAACCCGGGTACGCTTTGGGCCGCGCCTGGTGGGGCCGGGGTTATGCCACCGAGGCCCTGCAGAAGGTGCTGGAATTCTGGTTCAATCAGGTACACGGCCCCTGGCTTTTCATCTGCCACGCCCATGAAAACCCGGCCAGCCGGCGGGTGATTGAAAAAACCGGCTTTCTCTACGACCACGACGCGGTATACCACAAGTATGACGGCACACCCGTGCCCTGCCGCGCGTATTATAAAATCAACCCAATTAAGGAGATGTAAATGGACGACTTTACTCTGGATTTCACATCCGACCCTCTGAGTACGCTGGACGATCTGGACCCCTTCCCTTCCGACCAGGAGGAAGAACACAGTGCCATTCCGGTGGTGTTGCTGAGTCTGGATCAGGGAAAATTTGATGCACAGCGCAGTCTGGACGAACTGGCAGCCCTGGCCGAGGCCAACGGCATGGAGGCGGTGGCCACCGTCTGCCAGAAACGCTCCACCCCGGAAGCCGCCACCATGCTGGGCGAAGGCAAGGTGGCCGAAGCCCGGCTGGTGTGCATGAATACCCGGGCGGAGGCCGCCATCTTTGACGGGGAGCTTTCGGGCAGCCAGATCCGCAACCTTTCCGCCGCTTTGCAGGTGGAGGTGCTGGACCGCACCATGCTGATCCTGGAGATCTTCAAGTCCCGGGCTTCCACCAACGAAGGCAAGCTGCAGACCGAACTGGCCATGCTGCGCTATCAGCTGCCCCGCCTGCAGGGGCTGGGCGAAGCGCTGAGCCGCCAGGGCGGCGGCGGTGGCGGCGGCGGGGGTGCCCGCCGCGGCGCCGGTGAGACCAAGCTGGAATTGGACCGGCGGCACCTGCACCACCGTATCGAGCACCTGGAAGGGCGGCTGAAGGAGCTGGAGAAGCGCCGCGGGGAGACCCGCCGCGCCCGCCAGAAGAACAACGTGCCGGTGGTGGCCCTGGTGGGCTACACCAACGTGGGCAAATCCAGCCTGATGAACGCCCTGTGCGGGGCAGAAATCTTTGAGGCCGACATGCTGTTTGCCACCCTGGACCCCACCGCCCGGCGTCTGACCCTGCCCAGCGGTCTGACCGTGGTGCTGGTGGATACCGTCGGCTTTGTGAGCCGCCTGCCCCACCACCTGGTGGATGCCTTCAAGAGTACGCTGGAAGAGGCCGCCTACGCGGATGTGATCCTGAAGGTGGCGGATGCCAGCGACAGCGAAGCGGCCGCCCAGCTGGCCGTGACCGATGAGGTCCTGGAATCCCTGGGCTGTTCGGACATTCCCCAGATTGTGGTGTACAACAAGTGCGACAAGCCCGGCGCCATCTCCTTTGACCCGGCGGTGCTGCTGACCAGCGCCAAGACCGGCCGGGGACTGGACGAGCTGCTGAAGCGGCTGGACGAGGCGTTATCCCACCGGGTGCGCACCATCGAGGTGCTGCTGCCTTACGACAAGCTGTCCCTGGCCGATATTCTGCGCAGCCGTGGCAGCGTGATGGAGGAGGAGTACCGCCCCGACGGCGTATACTACAAAGGCACTGTCAAGATTGACGACCTCCACCGGTTTGAGGACTATATGATCTGAGTTTTCCATGACCATAAAGCGGCAGGCCCGCCGTACCATTGCGGTACGGCGGGCCTGCCTTTGTATCAGGAGACGGAATCTGCTTATTTGCCGGCAGCGGCGGCGCCGCTGGTATCCCCTGCCACTGCCTTGATGGCGGAGACGGTAGCTGCCATGTCCTGCATATTGCTGGGCACGATGATCTTGGTGGCCTTGCCGTCTGCCACCCGCTCCATGGCTTCCATGCTGCGCAGAGCCAGCATGTTCTGGGAGGGAGCAGCTTCGTTGATCAGGCGGATGGAGTCGGCCTTGGCCTTCTGCACCAGCAGCAGGGCCTGGGCCTGACCTTCGGCTTCCCGGATCTTCTGTTCCTTGACGGCCTCGGCCCGCAGGATGGCGCTTTCCTTTTCGCCTTCAGCGCGGGTGATGGCGGCCTGCTTCTCGCCTTCGGCCAGCAGGATGCTGGCACGCTTTTCACGGTCGGCCTTCATCTGCTTTTCCATGGCGGTGCGGATTTCCTGCGGGGGCTCGATGTTCTTCAGCTCAATGCGGTTGACCTTGATGCCCCAGCGGTCGGTGGCCTCGTCCAGGGTGGCGGTGATCTTGGTGTTGATCAGGTCGCGGCTGGTCAGGGTCTCGTCCAGGGACATGGAGCCGATGATGTCACGCAGGGTGGTGGCGGACAGGTTCTCAATGGCAGCGATGGGCCGGGTCACGCCGTAGGCGTAAGCCTTGGCGTCAAACACCTGGAAGAACACCACCGTGTCGATCATCATGGTGACGTTGTCCCGGGTGATGACCGGCTGCGGGGGGAAGTCGGCCACTTCCTCCTTGAGGGAAACACGGCGGGCAATGCGCTCAATGAAGGGCACCTTGACGTGCAGACCGGCGTCCCAGGTTTCCTTGTAGACGCCCAGCGACTCGATAACGTAGGAATTGGACTGCGGAACAATGACGATGCAGCGCACGATCACGAGCAACGCCACGATCAGCAGAATGGCGATCAGAATAACTCCCCAGGGCATATGGTTTACCTCCTTCAACATTCGGAATGATTTATTTCGGTCCTGCCGGTGCTGAACAGGGATGCACCGCACGGGATCTCTTACACCGTTTCTTCCACAGGGGCGGCGCACACCGTCAGCACATTGCCTTCGGCGGCAGTCACCTGGCAGCGGCTGCCCTGGGGCAGGGCCTCATCGGCCTTTGCCTGCCAGTCCAGTCCGTCCACCCGGACACGGCCCAGTTCCCCGGGCAGAATGGCCTGCAGCACCACCCCGCGCTTGCCCACGCTGAGTTCCGGCCCGTTGGTGACCGGCGCCTTTTGGTTGCGGCGGCGGGCAGCCAGGGTGGGAACCATGATGGCCAGGGTCACGGCAGATACCAGGGCAAACACCAGGAACTGCAGCGGCAGCGAGGTGGTGAACAGGCTGACGATCAGGGCCACGGCAGCTCCCACCGCAAACCAGATGGAAATGAGAGCGGTGGTCGCGGCTTCAGCGGCCACAAAAACGATGACGGCAATCAACCACAAAATGCTATCCATAAGCTGCAAATCCCTCCTTATGTGATTTGACACAATTTTAACAGGTCGTGTGTGCAAAGTCAATATATCCAGATGTAAAATCGACGGGTTTCCATTCATTTCCTGTGAATAAGAAACCCCTATCCTGTCAAAAATATGACCTCTCCCCCGCCCGGGATGCAAAAAGGCCGCTGCCCATAGCGAAGCAGCGGTCTTTTGCTTTAGTAGATCTTGAAATAGCCCACGTTTTTGGGCTTGTTGTCCTCCACCAGGATGGTGAATCCCCCGGGGTTGACTTCGGCCGATTTGCCAAACGCCTGGGTGCACAGCAGGTGCGGACCCCGGTTCAGGATGATCTCGGCGGTCTGGGTCTTACCCACACGGCGGAAATGCAGCACATCCCCTTCGGCCTGTACCAGTTCGATGGTACCGCCGTCGAAGGCATCACAGCTGCGGCGCAGGTTGGCCAGGTTGGCCAGCGGGCCGCGCAGCCGCTTTTCGGTGCTGTTCCAGTCATAGAAAGCCCGGTTGAAGGGGTCGCGGTAGCCCTGCATGGCGATCTCATCCCCGTAATAGACGCAGGGCACACCGGGCAGGGTGTATACCAGGGCATAGGCCAGCAACAGACGGCGGATGGCCTCTTCCATGCGGGCCGCCGGGATGCGCCGGCCGCTCTGCCAGAAGCGGTCCCGCCCGTTGGCCGGTTCATCCGCAATGGCGGTGATGGCCCGCTCGGTGTCGTGGGTGGACAGGAAGTTCATGGCGCAGTCCAGGGCGGGCTTGGGGTAGTTCTCACAGATGGAGAGGATGCGGTCGGCCACCTCTTCCGTTTTGGCGCCGCAGACATAGTCGATGGCGGCATTGCGGAAGGGATAGTTCATGGTGGTGTCCAGTCCGTGGCCCCGCAGATAGGTGCGGCGGCGGCCGAAGCCTTCCTTGGTGGTGGCGTCCTCCCACACTTCTCCGATGAGCAGCTTGTCCTCGCCATGGGATTTGACGGCGGCACGGATTTTTTCGATGAAATCATCGGGCAGCTCGTCGGCCACGTCCAGCCGGAAGCCGGAGGCCCCCAGGTTGAGCCAGGTGTCGATGACGCCGCCCTTACCGCAGACAAACTCGGTGTAGGAGGGGGAATCCTCCTGCACTTCGGGCAGGGTCTCAAAGCCCCACCAGCTGCGGTAGCCGCACTTGTAACCGGAGTCGAAATCATACCAGCTGCGGTACGGAGAATGGCGGTCGCGGTAGGCACCGCCGGGGCCGTAGCGGCCTTCCCGGTTGAAGTAGCGGGAATCCGAACCGGTGTGGCTGAACACCCCGTCCAGGATGATGCGGATACCGTGGCGCCGGGCGGCGGTGCACAGCTCGGCAAAATCCCGGTTGGTGCCCAGCAGCGGGTCCGCCTTGAGGTAGTCGGCGGTGTTGTACCGGTGGTTGGCGTGAGCCTCAAAGATGGGGTTGAGGTAGATGCAGCTGACACCCAGGCGTTCCAGGTAAGGCAGCTTTTGCTGGATGCCTGCAAAGTCCCCGCCGTAGTAGTCCATGTTCAGGTAGCCTTCGGGCTGCTCGGTGGGCCAGAAATAGGGTTCGCCGGTCTTGTCCGGGCGGTAGATACGGTCGGCAAAGGGCATGGGCTTGTTGGGCACGCCCTCACAGAAACGGTCAGGGAAGATCTGGTACATGGTGCCGTTCTTGATCCAGTCCGGCGTCTTGAAGTCCGGCTCATACACCGTCAGCTGCCAGCAGTCCCCTTCCACCCAGGTCAGTTCGCCCTCGGCGTTGGCGCCGCGGCAGATCTTGCGGAAGTCGGTATACAGGTCGAAGTAATAAAAGTACAGTCCCGAGGTGGTGGGCGTCACCGTGACCGAAAAATGGTTGGAGCCCTGATCCTGTCCTTCAAAATCCATACGGTAGTGCACCGGGTCTTCCCGGTCTTTGGTCAGCACCAGGTGCGGGTCCACATAGCCGTAGTCCTGGGGCACGTCCAGGCGCAGGGTCACAGCTGTTCCCGCCGGCACCGCACCGAAGGGGGTTTTGTAATGGGCCAGGCGGCTGTTAAAAAAGGTGTGCGACATAGAATGATCGTCCGTCCCTTCAGGGTGATTTTACCCGAAAAGACCGCCGCACAAAAACGGCGGCGGTCAGGTTTCGGAAATTCAGTTCACGGGCGGCTCAACGAACCGGGGTGGCGCCCCAGATATCGCGGGCGTAATCCATCACCGAGCGGTCGGCGGAGAAGATGCCGGCGTTGGCGATGTTCATCAGGCTCATGCGGTTCCAGGTTTCGCGGTCACGATACAGCTGCTGCACAGTGGCCTGGGCACGGCGGTAATCCTTGAAGTCGGCCATGACCATATAGGGGTCGCTGTTGCGCAGGTTGTTGGTGATCTCGCTGAAGTTTTCGCCGTTCCAGCCCTTCTCCAGCAGGTCCAGCACCGCCATGGCGATGTTGTCGTCGGAGATATAGGCCTGGGGATGATAGCCCATGCCCTTCAGGGCGTTGACCTCGGGGGTCAGCATGCCGAAGATGATGTCGTTCTCGTGACCGGCGGCATCGGCGATCTCCACGTTGGCGCCGTCC
>CAUEKL010000059.1 GCA_959018215.1 uncultured Gemmiger sp. | reverse complement strand
GGTTATGGCTGTGGCTGAACCGGCGCAGACCGGTGCGGTCCAACGCCACCATGAAGGCGGGGATGAATACCAGCTGCAGGATGATGCCGGGGATGGCGTTGGTGAAGGCCCCGGCCAGGAAGGCAGCCCAGGTAAACCCGGAACCGCCCAGGCCCAGCAGCAGCACTTCGGCCAGGCCCCAGACCAGACGGCCGCCCAGCATGGCGCCGATCAGGCAGACGTACAGGGCCTTGACGCACTTCCAGCGGGAATGGGCGTACAGCCAGCCGGCCAGGATGCCGTAAGCGGCCAGCTCAAAGGCCATGGCGGCGCCGGTGGGGTAGATGGGCGGCATGCCGAAGAGCAGATAGCGCAGCAGGGGCAGCACAAAGCCCACCAGACCGCCGTACTGCCAGCCGCAGATCAGCCCGCAGAGCAGCACCGGCAGGTGCATGGGCAGCAGCATGCTGCCGATCTGGGGGATCTGGCCGGTCAGGAAGGGCAGCACCAGACCGATGGCCATGAACATGGCGGCCAGGGCCAGGTTCTGTACCCGGGAATTTTGGTTCTTGTTTTCCATAAAATGGGATTCTCCTTTGCAACAGGTTGTCGGTCCGCAATGCGGCCTATCTGAAAAATATGATATCACATTGTGACCAGCCCTTGCAATAGCAATTCAGGGTAACAATTGATACTCCGCCGCGTCCACCGGCTCGCACCACTCGTTGGAGGTCTCCTCCCCGGGCACCTCGATGGCCAGATGCTGGAAGGCGCTGTCCTTGGCGGCGCCGTGCCAGTGCTTGACCTCCGGCGGGATGTTCACCACATCCCCGGGGTGCAGTTTCCGGGCGGGCTTGCCCCACTCCTGGTAATAGCCCCGTCCTGCCGTGACCAGCAGGATCTGGCCGCCGCCCTGTTTGGCGTGGTGGATGTGCCAGTGGTTGCGGCATCCCGGTTCAAAGCTCACGTTGGCAATGCCCACCTGGGCGGCGGACAGACTCTGCAGCCAGCTCTGGCCGTCGAAAAACCGGGCGTAGGCGTCGTTGGGCTGCCCCACGGGGAAGATGCTGGCCGCTTTCAGTTCGTTCCAATCCATAACTCAGACCTCCTGTTGTTCTGTCCTTTTTCTTTATTGTACCCCCAGCCCCCTTGACAGGGAAGTGCCGGTTTTGTACCATAGTATCAACCAAAAGTTTCTACTGACAGGAGAGTGTCCCATGTTCAATCCCCAGCTCACCGTCTTTGTCCGGGTGGCGGACCTGGGCAGCTTCAACAAAGCGGCGGAAAGCCTGTTCATCTCCCCCACCGCCGTGATGAAGCAGGTCAACGCCCTGGAAAAGCACCTGGACCTGACCCTGTTTGCCCGGGGGCGCCGGGGGGTGACCCTGACCCCGGAAGGGCAGGTCATCTACCGGTATGCCCGGCAGATGTTCGAGCAGTCGGCCAAAGCGGTGCAGGAGGCCCGGGCGGCGGCGGATTTTGCGGCCACCACCTTCTGTGTGGGCACCTCCATCCTCAATCCCTGCAAGCCCTTCATGGATCTGTGGGACAGGCTGTCCGGGCAGTTTCCCGGCTACCGGCTGCACATCGTTCCCTTTGAGGACGACCACCAGGGCATCCTCAACGAGATCGGGGCCCTGGGGGTCAAGTTCGACTTTCTCATCGGGGCCTGCGATTCCCGCCAGTGGCTGGACCGGTGCCGGTTTCTGCCTCTGGGACGGTATCACCACTGTGTGGCGGTGCCCCGGGACCATCCCCTGGCCGCCCGGGGAAAGCTGACCATCCGGGACCTGTACGGCCAGACCCTCATGATGGTCAAACGGGGGGATTCCCCCTCGGTGGACCGGGTGCGGGACGAGATCGAGCGTCACCCGGCCATCCGCATTGAGGACACCTCCCAGTTCTACGACCTGGAGGTGTTCAACCGCTGTGCCCAGACCCGCCAGCCCCTCATGACCCTGGACTGCTGGGCGGAGGTCCACCCGTCCCTGGTGACTTTGCCGGTGGACTGGGACTTCACCATCCCCTACGGCCTGCTCTACCAGCTGGACCCCATCCCGGACGTGGCCCGGTTCGTGGAGCTGGCCAAAGCCCTGGCCCGGCCGTGAGGTTTTACACATTGCAAAAGGAGCCGCCCCGGCCGGGACGGCTCCTTGGTTTTTGGGTTCATTCTGCGCCAAAGGTGAAATCCTTCAGGTAGACGGCCGCGCTGCGGCTCATCTCCTTGCTGAAATCGCTGTTGTACTTGAAGGCGCAGAAGGGCGGGATCTTGGCGTCAAAGTCGTACTCGCCCCCGGCCCGGGCCGCAAAGTCGGCCCGCAGCTCTTCCTCGGTGCGGTCCCGGTAGAGGTTCTCGCACACCACCGCTTCCCGGGGGAAGCGGGCAGGCTTGGCCCGGTCCTTCTGCTGCTGGGTGGGCCGGCCGAAGATCAGCATGGCCGCGGGCACCACATGGGGCGGCAGGTGCAGGGCTTCGCGCATGGCCTCGCAGTTTTCCAGCACATCCCCGATGTAACAGCTGCCGATGCCCAGGCTCTCGGCGGCGGTCACGGCATTCTGAGCCGCGATGCAGCTGTCCGCCACGGCCAGCAGCAGGTCCCCGGGGCCGGGGTCCCGGATTTCCTGCCCCGCCGCCCGGTAGGCCCGGGGCCAGCGGCGGCAGTCCGCCAGAAACACCAGGCAGAAGGGTGCCTTGGCGATCATGGGCTGGTGGTCGCACAGGTCGGCCAGGGTCCGGCGCAGGTCCGGGTCGGTGATGTTCAGGATGGTGTACAGCTGCTGGTTGCCGGCGGTGGGCGCCTGGAAGGCAGCCTCCAGAATGGCGTCCTGCTCTTCCGGGGTCACCGGCTCGTCGGTGAAGGCCCGCACCGACTTGCGGGCATACAGCTCCCGCAGGGTCTGGTTGTCGGTCATGCTCACACCTTCTTCAGCACATACTCCTGGGTGCCCAGGCCGATCTTCTCCGCATGGTCCAGGCATTCCCGCCAGGTGGACACGGGGGTCACGTCGATGAAATTGTCGCCGCAGCAGGTGAAGTTCTTGTCCGCCCGGTGGTCGGCCAGCAGGCTGTTGGGCAGGGGCTGGGCAGCCAGCACGGCGTCGGCGCAGGCGCGGTCCAGGGCCACCGGGTCAAAGCTGGCATACATGCCGATATCCGGCACGATGGGGGCGTCGTTCTCCCCGTGGCAGTCGCAGAAGGGGGACACGTCCATCACCAGGCTGATGTGGAAGTTAGGACGGCCATGGCAGACGGCCAGGGCGTATTCCGCCATCTTGCAGTCCAGCAGGGCGTTGGCGTTGTCGTCGGGGGCGTAGATGGCGTCAAAGTTGCACCGGCCGATGCACCGGCCGCAGCCCTTGCACAGGTCCTGGTCGATGACCGCCTTGCCGGTGTCGTAGTGGATGGCGTCGGAGCCGCACTCCTTGGCGCACTGCTTGCAGTTGCGGCACAGCCCCGGCTGCACCACCGGCTTGCCGGACTTGTGCTGTTCCATCTTGCCGGCGCGGGAGCCGCAGCCCATGCCCAGGTTCTTCAGCGCGCCGCCGAAGCCGGTGGACTCGTGGCCCTTGAAGTGGTTCAGGGAGATGACGATGTCTGCGTCCATGATGGCCCGGCCGATCTTGGCGGTGGGGCAGTACTCGGCGTTGGGCACCGGCACCTCGATGTCATCGGTGCCCCGCAGGCCGTCGGCGATGATGACCTGGCAGCCGGTGGTCATGGGCCAGAAGCCGTTTTCCTGGGCAGCGCCCAGGTGTTCCAGGGCGTTCTTGCGGCGGCCCGGGTACAGGGTGTTGCAGTCGGTGAGGAAAGGCAGACCGCCCTGGGATTTCACCACGTCGGCCACCGTCTTGGCCCAGTTGGGGCGCAGGAAGGCCAGGTTGCCCGGCTCCCCGAAGTGGATCTTGATGGCCACGAACTTGCCGTCCATGTCGATCTGGCCGATGCCGGCGGCCTTGATGAGTTTTTCCAGCTTCTCCTGCAGATTGGTGCCCGCATGCACCCGGAAGTCGGTATAATACACGGTTGCTTTTTCCATGATAACACAGCCTTTCCCAGATAGTTTCCGAATCAGAGGACAAAAGTCCCATGATGGTATTATAAGACCGATGTTTCCATTTTGCAAATTTCTGGAATTTCACATTTTAACGCGTGACAGGCCGCGTCGGTTATGGTATACTAAAGGATACAATTTGATTACAAATGCCGGGCACGGCGGGAGATTTCTTCCGCCGCGCTTGGTTTGAGCCTTGGAGGTGCTTTCCCACGATACTCTCAAGCAAAGGTCTGCGCCGGGCCCTGGCGGGCTGTGCGGCAGCCTGCCTGCTGGCCGTCGGATTTCCCGCCCCGGCCCTGGCAGCGGACGACTTCGACACCACCCTGGACCAGCTCAGCGAGCTGCAGTCCCTGGCCGAAAGCTACGCGGACAAGCAGGGCGGCGACACCGACCCCATCGAGCTGATGCTGGCCTACACCCGCATGGGGGCCTACAATGATACCGTCTGGCAGCTGACGGCCGGGTCCAAGGACCCGGATTTTGAGACCTACGTACTGGACCAGAACGGGGACCTGGCCGACCTCATGGGCATGGGCAACATCAGCCTGCCCAACGGTCAGGCCATCGACTTCGGACATCTGCTGGCCTCCATCAATCTGGTGTACCGTGGGGTGCCCATCACCGGCAGCTGGGGCGGCGACTGCATGGAGCTGGCCCAGCAGTTCAGCGGGCAGGCTTCGGATGTGGACGGCTACATCTCCCTGATGCAGAGCTCCCTGGGTTCGGAGGACGGCACCAGCACCTTCGGGGCCGAGGACCTGCGGGCCGACCTGGACTCGGTGAATATCGGGTCCCAGCTCACCGAGGACACCAACCTGGCCGACCTCATGCGCACCTATTACGCGGACCTCACCGATTACGACCGGGCTTATCAGTTCACCGCCCTGAGCTTCGGCAGCGTGAACACCGGCAACACCAATGATTTCCGGGAAACGGTGTACACCACCATGACCTCCGACGCCGGCATGCAGCTGCTGCTCTACCTCAAGGGGATGTGGACCTCCGACGGCTGGACCATCAGCAGTGAGTCCGAACCCGCTTTGCAGGGTGCGGCCTACGTCTTTGCGGATTACCTTTCCTCCGCCGTCAACGGGGAGCAGGTGAAGTCCGACGGCAGCGGCCTCAAGGCCATGTCCGGACAGTCCCTGTCCGACGCCCTCAACGCCCTGGGCGACAGCGACGCCGCCAACGCGGCCCTGGGTGCCCTGACCAGTGCCGCCGGTGCGGCGGGGTCCTCCTCCGGCGCCGTGTCCGACGCTCTGGACGAAGCCACCGCCACCCTCAAATCCGGCTTCAATGCCCAGGTGTTCCAGCTGGTGCTGCTGGTCATTGCAGCGGCCGCCCTCTTCGGCATGGTGATGTTCCTGGCCCTCATGTCCCACCAGGTCAAGCCCGGTGCCCGCCGCCGTCATTGATGGCTCTGAAAAACAAAACAGCAAGACCCGCCCTGCCAACCGGCAGAGCGGGTCTTTTTTTGTATCCTGTGACCGAGCGCCGGTTCAGGCGGCCGCCGGGGCGGCAGGTGCCTTGAGCACAAAGGTCTGCACCAGCCAGATGATCAGCACCACAGCGCCCAGGGCGATGCGGTACCAGCCAAAGACGGTGAAGGTGTGGCGCTTGACATAGTCCATGAGGAAGCGGATGGCCAGCATGGACACCAGGAAGGCCACCACGCAGCCCACCAGCAGCACCAGGATCTCGATGCCGGTGAGGGTGTTGCCGTCCAGGAAGAACTTGACCAGCTTCAGGCCGCTGGCTCCGGCCATGACCGGGATAGCCAAAAAGAAGGTGAACTGGGAGGCGCAGGGCCGGGACAGGCCGCACAGCATACCGCCCAGGATGGTGGCGCCGCTGCGGGAGGTGCCGGGGATCATGGCCAGCACCTGCCAGGCGCCCACCTGGAAAGCCTGTTTGTAGCCGATGTGGCTGAGCTTGGTGGTCCGAGGCGGACGGGGGCGGCGCTCGATGAGGATGAAGGCCACGCCGTAGACGATGAGCATAGCGGCCACCGTGATGCTGTTGTACAGGTGGGCGTCCAGCCAGTCGTCCAGCAGGAAGCCCAGCACCGCCGCGGGCAGGCAGGCCACGATGATCTTGCACCACAGCCGCACCACCGGCCAGCGGAAATGCCGGCCGAAGCCGCTGTCCCGCCCGTTGTCCACACAGAAGGGCCACAGCTTTTTGAAGTAGAGCACCAGCACCGCCAGGATGGCACCCAGCTGGATGACCACCCGGAACATGGACATGAAGGCTTCGCTGAACTGGAATTTCAGTACCTGCTCGGCCAGGATCATGTGTCCCGTGCTGGAGATGGGCAGCCATTCGGTCACGCCCTCAATGACGCCGTATACCACGGCTTTGAGAATTTCCATCAATACATCCATTGTTTATGTCCCCCTATTGCATCCCTTATCATACCATATTTTTATGCGTTTGGCACCCCGTTTTTCCACCTTTTACAAATCCCGTCCCGATTGACAGCCGGGGTATAATGAACACATAAGGATTCCGAAAGGATTCTCAGAGGTGGAAAGTATGTACAAGACCGTAATCTTTGATCTGGACGGCACGTTGCTCAACACGCTGGACGACCTGGCCGACGCCGGAAACCGGCTGTGTGCCCATCAGGGCTGGGAGCAGCATCCCGTGGACGCCTACCGCTATTTTGTGGGCAACGGCATCCCCAAACTCATCGAACGCCTGGCCCCGCCGGAGCAGCGCACGCCGGAGATCCTGGCCGCGGCGCTGGACTGGTTCAAGGCCGACTACGGCGCCCACATGCGGGACAAAACCGCCCCCTACCCCGGCATCGAGGCCATGCTGCGGCATCTGCACGCCGCCGGGGTGCAGATGGCGGTGTTTTCCAACAAGGCGGACGCCCTGGCCCAGGCCGTGGTGGCCGATTACTTTGATTCTTCCCTCTTTGCGGTGGTGCGGGGCCAGCGGCCCGAAGTGCCCACCAAGCCCGCGCCGGAAGGCACCAAAGCCCTGCTGGCCTTTCTGAAGGCCGACCCGGCCGACACCCTCTATGTGGGGGACAGCAACGTGGACATGCAGACGGCGGGCAATGCGGACCTGGACGGCTGCGGGGTGCTGTGGGGCTTCCGGACCAGGGAGGAACTGGAACAGGCCGGCGCCAGATACCTGGCCGCCGACGCCGAACAACTGGAACAGATCGTGCTGGGCCGCACCGGCCGCTGAGCAAACGGAAAGGGGTATCATCTGTATGATCGCACAACACTATGTGGATATGCTGGGCGGCAAGTCGGTCATCCGGCAGCTGTCCGAATGGAGCACCGCCCGGGGCAAGGAGATCGGGTACGAAAACGTCTTTGACTATTCTCTGGGCAATCCCAGCGTTCCCTGCCCGCCCAAGTTCACCCAGACCATGCTACACCTGCTGCAGACCTGTGACCCGGTGACCCTGCACGGCTACAGCCCCACCCTGACCATCCCTTCGGTGCGGGCCGCCGTGGCCGAAAACCTGCGCAGCCGTTTCGGGGTGCCCTACACCGCCGACCACATCTTCATGACCACCGGCGCCGCCGGGGCCCTGGCCCATGCCCTGCGCTGCGTGGGGGTGCCGGGGCAGAACATCATCACCTTTGCCCCCTTCTTCTCGGAGTACACCCCCTATGTGGAGGGCGCGGGCATGACCCTGCGGGTGGTGCCCCCCCGGGTGCAGGATTTCCAGATCGACTTTGACGGCCTGGAAGCCCTGCTGGACCAGGACACCGCCGCGGTGCTCATCAACACCCCCAACAACCCTTCCGGCGTGGCCTACAGCCCCGAGACCCTGCGGAACCTGGCCGCCTGCCTGCAGGCAGCTTCGGCCAGGTTCGGGCACCACATCTTCCTGATCTCCGACGAACCCTACCGGGAGATCGTCTTCGGCGGCGCTGCCCAGCAGCACCCCGCCGCCTATTACCCCGACACCCTGACCTGCTACTCCTTCAGCAAGAGCCTCTCCCTGCCCGGGGAGCGCATCGGCTATGTGGCCGCCAACCCGGCCTGCGAAAAGGCCGAGCTCATCGTGCCCATGTGCGGCCAGATCAGCCGCGGCACCGGCCACAACTGCCCGCCCAGCCTGATCCAGCTGGCGGTGGCCGAATGTCTGGACGTGACCAGCGATCTTTCGGTGTATGAGCGCAACATGGAGCTGATCTACGCCGAACTGGTGCGCCTGGGCTTCACGGTGCTCAAGCCGGGCGGCACCTTCTACATCTTCCCCAAGGCCCTGGAGGCGGACGCCACCGCCTTCTGCCGCAAGGCCCAGGAATACGACCTGGCCCTGGTTCCCGGCGACGGCTTCGGCTGCCCGGGGTATTTCCGCATGGCCTACTGCATCGAGACCGAAAAGGTGGAGCGCAGCTTTGAAGCCCTGCGCCGCTTTGTGCGGGACTGCTACGGCCGCTGAGCCGGTAAATGCTGGCAGTTTCCCGTTTTCCCCCTTCCGCCGCATATACTGACAGGGGAGCTTTGCGCTTCCCCATCCACACCGAAAAGGGGAGTTTTTTATGCCTACATCCCGCCAGCCCGACCGTCGCCCTGGCCGGGCATCCTCTGCCCGGCAGCAGCCGGTGACCTCCCTTGCCCAGCGGCGGGCCGCCGCCCGCCGGGCTGCCCGCCGCCGTCAGGCACGGGCACGGCTGATCGGCTGCCTGGCCGTGTTCGTCCTGATTTGCGCCAGCGTACTCTTTTTGCTGAACCGTCCCAAGCCGGAGACCGCCCCCGCCGGGGACACCCCCTCCGACGCCGTGGCCGCCGGGGCACAGGCCGAAGCCCCGGTGACCGAGCCCACCCCGGACCCGGCCCAGGCCCGCATCGACGAAGCCACTGCCACCGCCTCGGCCAACACCACCGGCACGGCGCCGACGGTCACCGACCCGGATACCTGGAACCAGCGGGGCAAGGAGCTGATGGACCGGCTGAGCTCGGACGAGTTCTTTGTGGGGGAAGGCATCAATGTCAGTGAGAAGGCAGGCTTTCCCTACCTGATCGCGGTAAACCGGGCGGCCTCCACCGTCACCGTCTACACCCTGGACGAGGAAAAGCGGTACACCGTGCCTTATATGGCCATGGTGTGTTCCGGCGGGTCGGACACCCCCCTGGGCTTCTTTGCCACCCCGGTGGACTACCCCTGGCGGCTGCTCAGCGGCAACGTGTACGGCCAGTATTCCACCCGCATCTGGGATTCCTACCTTTTCCACAGCGTACCCTACTACAGCCAGCATAAGGATGACTTGGAGTACGACGAGTACAACAAGCTGGGCACCCTGGCATCCCTGGGCTGCATCCGGCTGGCCGTGGTGGACGTGAAGTGGATCTACGACAACTGTGAACTGGGCACCCGGGTCATCATCTACGACGACGAGAACGACCCCGGCCCCATGGGCAAGCCCGGCACCATCTACACCGACCCCGCCGACGAGACCCTGCGGGGCTGGGACCCCACCGACCCCGACCCGGCCAACCCCTGGGACGACAAATACCTGAGCGGCACGGCCATCCGCAGCCAGGCCGCCTGGGACGAATGGAACGCCGCCCAGGCCGACGGCCGCTGGTCCTCCAGCCTGACCCCCACCGACCTGCAGGGCTACAGCACCGATTCCAGCGTTGTGCCCCCGCGGGGATAATACAAAAACAAGCAGACAGTCTTTGATATGCTCCCTTTATGAGAGACAGTGAAAAAACAAACTGTCATCATAAAGGGAGCAATTTATATGTCACAAAAAAGTAAGCTAAGCGCAGAAGAGAAAGTCGAAATTATCAGGAAATACCAGCAAGGGAAAATAAGCTTAGCCCAAGCGGCTCGGGATGCAGGAGTTGGGGCAACGACAATCTATAGATGGAGCGCAAGGTATGAAACAGAAGGAGTGGATGGACTTTTGCCATATAAGCAGAACAGAGTCTATTCACCGGAATTAAAATTGAAGGCTGTACAGGAATATCTGTCTGGAGCAGGCTCTCTCAGAGAAATCAGCAAAAAATATAAGCTGCGAAACGATTGTCAGCTCAGTAGCTGGGTAAAGTTGTATAATGCTCATGGAGATTTCAACTCCGTAAAGTTTTCTGGAGGAGGAAGTTACATGAAGCAGGGCCGAGAAACCACATTTGAGGAACGAGTTCAAATCGCCAGAGAATGTATCGCCGGTGGAAAGAATTACGGAGAAGTAGCCTTAAAACACCAGGTAAGCTACCAGCAAGTCCGTACCTGGACGCTTCGTTTTGAACAGATGGGAGAAGAAGGATTACAAGACCGGCGTGGTCAGCGTAAGAAAGATCAAACGCCCCGTACCGAACTGGAACAGGCGCAAATCGAGATAGAGCAGCTCAAGCACAAACTGTATCTGGCGGAAATGGAGAATACACTACTAAAAAAATTGGACGAGGTAGAGAGGAGAGATGTCTCTCAGAAGTAAGGCAGAGACACATTTATACGGCCATTAAAGAGTGCCATAAGGAATACGGGTTTCCTGTTGAGGCAGCCTGTGATCTACTCCATGTAGCCCGTTCAGCTTACTACAAATGGATTTCCGGAAAACTGAGCTGCAGAGCTGCAGAGAATGAGCAACTGGCCAACAAGATTGAAAAAATCCATGCAGAGAGTCCGGATAAAGGCTATCGGAGGCTTAATGACGATCTGCGTCACGACCACGGTATCTATGTCAATGATAAAAGGGTGTTGCGCATTTGTCGGGCAAAAGATATCCGCTCCACTGTAAAGTACAATAATCGAGGCTGCACCAGGCGGGCAAAAAGTCCTCAGTATCTTGCTGAAAATCTGCTGGACCGCCAATTCTATGCGGAGAAACCAAATGAGAAATGGCTTACCGATGTAACAGAATTCAAGTGGTACGAGGGCATGGAGGTGCGGAAGCTATATCTGAGCGCTATTCTGGATCTCTGTGACAGGCGTATTGTGTCGTATGTGCTAAGTGAGCACAATGATAATCCACTCGTTTACAAAACCTTTGACAAAGCTGTTAAGGCGAATCCAAACGCCCACCCTCTGTTTCACAGTGACAGAGGGTTCCAATACACAAGCAGAACCTTCCACCACAAACTCGTACAGGCTGGGATGACTCAGAGTATGTCCCGTGTAGCTCACTGCATTGACAACGGCCCCATGGAGGGATTCTGGGGCATTCTGAAGCGGGAACGCTATTACGGCAGGCGTTTTACCTGCAAGCAAGAACTCATCCAGACAATTGAACAATACATCCGTTATTACAACACCAGAAGAGTACAGCGCAACTTAGGCGTACTGACGCCAATGGAGAAACACCAGTTATACCTTGCCGCATGAAAAGCGGCCAGCAACATTGAGTTGCTGGCCGGGGAAATTTTATTTTTTCTCTGTCCTCTTGACGGGGAGCAGTTCACTT
>CAUEKL010000058.1 GCA_959018215.1 uncultured Gemmiger sp. | reverse complement strand
TGTACGGGGCCCTGCGCAGCGGTGCCTGCCTGCAGGTGCTGCCCAAGCGGCTGTTCAGTTTTCCGGTGCAGCTGCTGGAATATCTGTGCGCCCGCAGGGTGAATACCCTGTACTGGGTTCCGTCGGCTCTGGGCATTGTGGCCAACTGGAAGGCTCTGGACTACACTGCCGCCCCGCCGCTGCACACCATCCTCTTTGCGGGGGAGGTCATGCCCACCGCCAAACTGAACTACTGGCGGGCCCACTACCCTAAGGCCCGGTTCGCCAATCTGTACGGACCCACCGAGACCACCGACATCTGTGCCTATTATGAATTGGACCGGGACTTCCGGGATGATGAGAGCCTGCCCATCGGCCGGGCCTGCGAAAACTGCGGGCTGCTGGTGTTGTGCGGGGACCGTCCCGCCGCCCCCGATGAGACCGGGGAACTGTGCGTACGGGGCAGCTTTGTGGCGGCAGGATACTACCGCCAGCCGGACAAGACCGCCCAGCGCTTTGTGCCCAATCCGGTCCAGACCGCATACCCCGAAACCATCTACCGTACCGGGGACCTGGTACGGACCAACGAGCGGGGAGAGCTGGTCTACTGCGGCCGTCTGGACAACCAGATCAAGCACATGGGCTACCGCATCGAGCCCGGGGAGATCGAGACCGCGGCCTTTGGCCAGGACAAGCTGGATGCCTGTGCCTGCATCTACGATGCCGCCCGGGACAGGCTGGTGCTGTTTTTCCAGGCCAAAAAAGACGTGACCGAAGACCTGCGCACCCGCCTGGCCCAGCGGCTGCCCGCCTACATGCAGCCCGCCGAATACCGGCGCCTGCGCCAGATGCCCCACAATGCCAACGGCAAGGTGGACCGCAAGGCCCTGACCGCCATGCTTTGAACCAAAAGGAGAGTACTTATGCATACCATCGAAGAAATCATTGCCATGATCGAGGAAGTCAAGCCCGGCCTGCATCCTGCACCGGAGGAGGAGCTGGTCAAGAGCGGCAAGCTGGACTCGGTGGACATCATGTCCCTGGTCATGGCTCTGACCGGTGAATTCGACATCGAGATCACCCCGCTGGATCTCAAGGAGGAAAACTTCCGCACCCCCCAGGCTATCCTGGCCATGGTGCAGCGGCTGGAAGAAGAGTAAGGGGCTGCCATGTCGTACAATTCCTTTATGTATCTGTTTGTGTTCCTGACAGTCACCTGGCTGCTGTGGGCCTTTGCGCCCCGGAAGTGGCGCCCCGGCGTGCTGCTGGCAGCCAGCCTGGTGTTCTATTTTGCCAGTACCAAACGGTACATCGTGTATATCCTGTTGGCGGCGGCCATCGCCTGGGGCGTAGGGCTGCTGCAGGGCAGGCTGGACGCTTTACAGGCGGATACCCGCCCCTCCCTGCCGCCGGACCGGCGCAAGCCCTTCAAAAAAGAGGTGGGGACTCTCAAAAAAATGGCGGTCACCGGCGGTGTGGTGGCCATGGCGGGCATTCTGCTCTTTGTAAAATACCTGCCTTTCGGGGCACGGGTGCTTTCCCAGCTGATGGAATCCCTGCCCGGGTCCCCGGTGTTCACCGTGCCCGCCCTGGTGCAGCCCATGGGCCTGAGTTTCTTTACCCTCATGGCCATCAGCTACATGGTGGATGTGTACCGGGGCAGCTGTAAAGCGGCGGAACATTACTGGCAGGTCTTACTGTTTCTGAGCTTCTGGCCTCATGTGGTGGAAGGCCCCTTCGACCGGTACGGCGCCCTTTCGCCCTCGCTGCTGGACCCGCCGCCGCCCTCTTACCGCAACCTGACCTTCGGCATCCAGCGCATTGTCTGGGGCCTGTTCAAAAAGATGGTCATTGCCGACCGCGCCAACATGTATGTCAAGGCCACCTTCGACGACTGGACCCAGTACAGCGGTGCCGCCACCGCGTTGGGGGTCCTGCTGTATACCCTGCAGCTCTACGCCGAATTTTCCGGCTGTATGGATATCGTCTGCGGCTCGGCGGAACTGTTCGGGGTGCATCCGGCGGAAAACTTCCGCCAACCCTTCTTCTCTGCCAGTGTGGGGGAATTCTGGCGCCGCTGGCATATCACTCTGGGCGCCTGGCTGCGGGAATATGTGTTCCAGCCCCTGATCCTCAGCAAACCCATGCAGAAATTTGCCCGCCTGTGCCGGGACAAGGTCAGCCCCGCTGCGGCCCGGCAGTGGCCCGTGTGGGCGGGCCTGGGCATCACCTGGGCCCTCATCGGCCTGTGGCACGGGGCCGGGTGGCTGTACCTGCTGTACGGTCTGTACTACTTTGCCCTGCAATGGCTGGGAGAACTGGCCGAACCGGCCCTGCTCCGGGTCTTGCCTGACCTGCCCGCCTGGCGCAAGACCCGGCCTTATCGCCTGTGGCAGGTGCTGCGCACCTTCGTGCTGGTCAATGTCGGCATGCTGATCTTCCGCGCCAACGGAGTGCGGGCTGCGCTGGATATGTTCCGGGCTCTGACGGTGCCGTATACCGGCAGTCTGCTCATCAAGCTGGATGCCCGGGATATGGCGGTGCTGGCGGTGGGAGCGGCGATTCTCTTCGCGGTGGACTGGCTGCATCACCGGGGACATCAGCTCCGGGCCGAACTGGCCGCCCGCCCCCTGGCTCTGCGCTGGGCCGTGTACATCGGCGCGGTGCTGTCCATCATGATCTTCGGCGCTTACGGGGATCACTACGACCCCGCCGCCTTCATCTATGCACAATTCTAAGGGAGTATTATGAGATCCTGCATCAAACATATCCTCCATGTGGCCGCTTTCCTGCTGGTGCTGGCTATGGCGGTGTTTCTGGCGGGGCATTATCTGATGCCCCACTCCAACCGTTATTTGTCCGGCTACACGGCGGGGGGCATCCTGGGGGAGGACTTCGACACCATTGATGTGCTGGTCATGGGGGACTCCAACGCGGCCCAGGGCATTTCCCCCATGCAGTGGTACTGTGACAGCGGCGTGACCGGCTATACCTATGCCTCTGGGTGGCTGTCGGTGTACAATATTTATTACCGGCTGCGCTCCATCTATGAAGAACAGACCCCCAAGGTGGTGGTGCTGTGTACCGATGTGGTATATAGCCGCATGGGCAACGAGACCGAGCTCCAGGCCGCCATCGGGGACATCACCGATGAGCTGATTCCGCTGGTACGCTTTCATGACAACTGGAAGGACCTGACCTGGAACAATCTGCTGGAAGAGCATGACTACAGCTGGAGGGACACCAACAAAGGCTTCACGCCCATTACCGACGTGGCCGCCAGCACCCGGGGAGATTACATGTATGATGACGGTACCCGGGAACCCATCCCGCTGCTGGTGCGGCTGTACCTGAACCGCATTGTGTCCTTGTGTGAGGACCACGGCAGTGAGCTGCTGCTCATTACGGTGCCTGCCTCCTCCAGCTGGAACCTGGCACGGCACAACGGTATCCAGGCCTTTGCGGAGGAAAAAGGGCTGCCGTATCTGGACTACAACATGGCCGACCTCAGCCCTGATATCAACTGGAAAACCGATACCCCGGACGGCGGCTCTCACCTGAATGTGCTGGGGGCACAGAAACTGACCGAAGCTTTGGGCAGTTATCTGACCGAACACTATTCTCTGGCCGATCACCGGGGACAGACCGGCTATGAAAGCTGGGACAAGGATGCCGATACCTACACCCAGACCATGGCCGACGCAGCCGCCCGCAATCAGCAGGCTGCCGACGCGCAGCTGGCGGCCCTTGAGCAAACCGCCTGAAATGAGGGCGCTGTGTGCAAGGATGTTGTACACAGTGCCCTCTTGCGCAGGAAAGGACAATGCGCTATAATACAGGAAAAGCAAAGGTGCTTTGGAGTGTATGACTCAAAGTGCCTTTGCTTTTTTCGTTTTGATTCTTATATAAAGGAATAAGAAGAAAACCAGAGCGCCCCGGGGTTCCGTAAACTCAGAGGGGTGGGTTTTGCCAGACGGGACTGTGCAAACAGGACGCTCTGTTTTTCTCCTTCTTCTCAGGCGGAGCGAACGCTGAACGCTCCGCCTGCTCTTTTTTTGTCCGGAACCTGTTTATACCATGACATCGCCCACCAGCATCCTCCCGGCGGTGTCAATGGCATATACGGTGTACTTGGTAGGCGGCTCATCGGGCGATGTGCGGGTGCCCAGATGGATGCCGCCGTTCACCGGCTTGGTAAAATGCAGGGTACGGTGGGCGGTGGTGGCGTGGGGCCGCTCGTCGGGGATGGACCAGGCCAGCACCCCCACGGCTGCCGGACGCGCCGGAGCCGGTGCGCAGCCATCCGGTTTTGCGGCTGCCTGTGCCGGGGCGGTCTCTTCCTGCCGGGAGGGCCGGGAGCCTTCCTCCTCCGGCGTCTCGTTCGCCGGTTCACTGTCCGGTACGGGAAGATCCGGTTCCGGCCCGGTTTCGGGAGCCGGTTCCTCTCCGCAGAAATCCTCGGCCAGGGGATGGGGCGTTCCGCCCAGATACATCTGGTACAGCCCGTCGGGAGCGTCCTTTTCGTGGCGCAGCCAGACGGAGGACCGCTCGGGCATGCCCTTGGGCAGCTCTTTCCGCCGCTGCCGCATGCACAGGGCCAGGTTGTTCCAGGCCACCAGAAATTCATCCAGGGGCATCTGGGTCTCGGCGTCAAAATTGCTCAGCCCCGCCCAGGGGTCAATGAGCAGCACGCAGGGAGACCCGTCCATGTTGGCAAAGCCGCGCAGAGCCGCATACCGGATGGGCGGCATACCGGCGTCGATCTCCACCGCCCGGCGGTTCAGGGCCACAACCACCCCGTATCCGGCACGGACTTCGGCGCGCAGCAGGGCCAGGTCCGCCCAGCAGGCCCAGGCGGGAAATCCCCAGCATCCGGCCACCGCGGCGGCAAAACTCAGGTTGCGCGGGTCCTGCCCGGGCTGGAAATCCCGCATGGCCAGGGCAAATTCCTCCGGCAGAATATCCGCTCCCCAGCGGTTGGTCAGGCTGGTCAGGCAGACGGCCAGGTCCATCACGTCGTGCAGGGCGGGGGCCCGGGGCGCCACCGTATAGGGCATCAGGTTCAGTTTGGCGTTCACCGGGCGGCCGCCGGCGGGAATCACATCCACCGCATGGACGCTCACCCCCAGCAGACTGACGGAGGGCGTTTTCTTTTCGTCCTTGGTATACAGGTAGATGCGCAGCTGTACCTGGACCCCCACCTTGGAGTCCAGGGTCAGATGATCGGAGGAAAGCACCAGCGGTCCCCGGGTGGCGGGGCGGGCACCCTCCCGGTCCAGGTAGGGGCTCCAACGGCCGAAACTGGACCAGGCTGTCCAGTTGCCGTCCACCAGCACCCGGGCCTGGGCTTCCACCGCGGTATCCGGCGGGGTACCGGCGTTCCAGCTCACCCGCACCGCATCAAAGGCGGGCAGGGTAATGGCGGGGCTGGTGTAGCAGCCGTAGGGCACATGCCCGCCCTGCACGATATCCAGCATGATATGTCCGCCGGCAACGGTCACGTTGTCCAGCTCTCCCCGCATGAACATTTCGGTGTCCTGCAGCAGAAAGGTGTTTTTGCTATCCATCAAAGACTCACCGCCTTGTATGTCGTGTCACATCTGCCGCCCTGGTGCCGTTGGCACCCGCCGGGGCGGCATTTCTCCATTCATAGATATAATAATACATTTTCATGATACCCTTTTTTGTCGGGGCGTGCAAGGCGCGGGGCGAAAATGGTCAGAATATTTTTACAAATTTCCCATGGTTTTGTGTTACAATCAGAATATCACGTTTTGGAAAGGGGAACCCGCCCATGGCTTGGGTCACAAAAGACAGCCAGGAAACCTATGAAAACAAAGAACCCGAACGCACCTATACCAAGGCCGAGAAGGCCGGCAACTGGTGGCATTACCACAAATGGCAGGTCGTGGTCATTGTGGTGGTGCTTGCCATTGCAGGCACCATCGCCAAGGACATCCTGTTCACCACCCGGCCCGACTACCAGGTGGGCTATGTGGGAGCCCGGGAACTGCCCGAAGACACGGTGACGGCGCTGGAAACCGCCCTGACCTCCTTCTGCGATGACCGCAACGGGGACGGCAAGGTGGTGGTACAGATCAACCAGTATGCCATCGACCTGACCAAGACCACTGCGGATACCGCCGAAAGTGCGCAGAAGGATACCTCCGACCCCTATGTGCGCATGGCCCTGATGACCCGGCTCAGCAGCGATATCTCCAGCAGCGACGGCAGCTATATCTTCCTGCTGGAAGACCCGGAAAGCTTCCAGGAAAACACCGTGGCCCTGCGGTATCTGGACGGCACCGTGCCGGACCAGGATGTGACGGCCACCGACTGGCAGAATATGGTCTACCGCTGGACCGACTGCCCGGTGCTCACCGGTCTGGACCTGGGAACCTATACGGGGTACACCATGATGGATGATACCACCGGCAGCAACCAGGATGTGCTGGGCAAGCTGTATGTGGGCTGCCGGGGCACCTGGACCGACAAGGCGGCGGAATCCTATGCCCAGGACGATGTCCTGTGGCAGAAGCTCACCCAGGGTGCGGTGTCCACCGCAGGGCAGGACTGATGCGCTGGCGTCCGTGCCGCAAGGCCCCGGCCGACCCATCTCCGGCAGAGAAGAAATCACCGGCCCGCCCGCAGCTGCCGGAAAACCCCTATCGCCGCTTTTACACCCAGACCCCCACCTTTGAGGAGCTGGTCCGCCGGACCAAGGGCGAAGCTCCGGATCAAAAACCATAAGTCACCCAGACGGCTGCCGGAACCCGGCGGCCGTCTTTTTTTGCCCCTGGCGGGGGAAAATACCCCAAACAGGAAAGAAGAATTATACGGTTCGTACACCGGATGAAATCTGTTCGAATTGTATAAACTGTACAAAATCTTCTGACATTTTTCACGGTTTTTACTTGAGATACAGACCGGTTTATGGTATATTGAATCTGTATACGTATCATAACGGCAGGGGGAATCACAATGGATCAGCTGCAGCAGGCGCGGGGGGCCATCGACGAGATCGACGCCCAGATGGCCGCGCTGTTTGAACGGCGGATGAACGCCGTGGGCCAGGTGGCGCAGTACAAGGCAGCCACCGGCAAACCGGTGTTCGACGCTGCCCGGGAGGACGTTGTCCTGGCCAAAAACACCGCGCGCCTGGAAAATGAGGAGCTGCGCCCGTATTACCGCCATGTTCTGCAGGAGATGATGGCGGTATCCCGGGCGTACCAGCGCAAGCTGCTGGGGCGGGACGTGGCCGCCTACCAGGGGGTGCAGGGGGCCTGGAGCCACATCGCCCTCACCCGTCTGTTTCCCTTTGCCAGGGCAAAGGCTTTCGACACCTGGGCCGAAGTCTTCGACGCCGTGTCGGCGGGGGACGCTGCCTACGGTGTGCTGCCCTTTGAAAATTCCAACGCCGGGGATGTCTCCACCGTGCTGGACCTGCTGTACGCCCACCCGGAACTGAGCGTGGCCCGCATGTGTGACCTGCCCATCCGGCAGGACCTGCTGGCCCTGCCCGGGGCGCAGCTGGGGGAGATCCGCACTGTTCTCAGCCATCCCCAGGCTCTGGCCCAGAGCAGCGTGTATATCCGCAGCCACGGCCTGGCCACCCGGTCGTGGGGCAACACCGCCGAGGCCGCCCGCTATGTGGCCGAAACGGGGGACAAATCCCTGGGGGCCATTGCGTCGGCCCAGACGGCGGAGCTCTACGGCCTGCAGATCCTGGCCGAGGGCGTCAACGAGGACGGGGACAACACCACCCGGTTCATCGTCATCACCCGCACCGACGCTGCCGCGCCGGTGCCCCCGGCGCCGGGCCGCCGGATGGCAATGCTCTTTACGGTGGACCACAAACCCGGCAAACTGGCCGATGTGATCCGCCTCATCGGGGAACAGGGCTTCAACATGGAAAACATCAAGAGCCGCCCCTTGCCCCATGTCTCCTTTGAATACTATTTTTACGTGCAGCTGGTCTGCCCCGACACCGACGCCCCCGCCACCTGCGAGGCGCTGGTGCAGGCCATGCAGAACGTCTGCCGTACCGTGCGGGTGCTGGGGGTATTTGCCACCGGCCCGGCCGATGAATTGCAGTAACCCAGCTCACCAACCACAAGGAGGGCCTTTTGTATGAAAATGACGATGAATCTCGGCACCCGCAGCTATGACATCATCCTCAAGCGCGGCTGTCTGTCCAACCTCCATCAGTTTGCCGACCTGACCCATCGCCGGGTCTTTGTGCTCACCGATTCCGGTGTGCCTGCTCAGTATGCCCGGACCGTGGCCGACCAGTGTGCCAACGGTACCGTCTACACCATCCCCCAGGGGGAGGGCAGCAAATGCCTGAAGGTCTACGGCCAGGTGCTCACCGCCATGCTGGAATTCGGCATGGACCGCAAGGACCTGTTGGTGGCCGTGGGCGGCGGCGTGGTAGGGGACCTGGGCGGTTTCTGTGCCGCCAGCTATATGCGGGGCATCGACTTCATCAACTGCCCCACCACCACTCTGGCCCAGATCGACTCCTCCATCGGCGGCAAGACCGCCATTGACCTGGGCAGCGCCAAGAACATCGTGGGTGCCTTCTGGCAGCCCCAGGTGGTGCTGGTGGATCCGGATACCCTGGCCACCCTGCCCCGGCGCCAGTATGTCAACGGCCTGGCCGAGGCGGTCAAGGCCGGCCTCATTGCCGACCCCGAACTCTTTGATGTGTTCGAGCACGGGGATGTGGACAAGGACATCGAAACCATCATCTACCGCAGCCTGCTGGTCAAAAAGAAGATCGTGGAGCAGGACGAGCGGGAATCCGGTGCCCGCAAGGCGCTGAACTTCGGCCACACCATCGGCCACGGCATCGAGGCCGTCAAGGGGGTACGAGGCCGCCGCACCAACGGCCTGTATCACGGGGAATGCGTGGCCCTGGGCATGCTGCCCATGATCGAGGACCGCTCCCTGCAAAAGCGGACCCGGGCTGTGCTGCGCAAGCTGGACCTGCCGGTGCGCACCGGCGTGGACAAGCACAAGGTGCTGGAATATATGCGCCACGACAAAAAGAGCGGCGGCAAGAACATTACGGTCATCCGGGTGCCGGGACTGGGCTGCTGGCGGGCGGATACCCTGCCCATGACCCAGCTGCCCGCCCTGCTGGGCCTGGAAGAGGAGTAAGGGGGCGCGCCACCAATGAAAAATACCTTTGGCAGCGCGGTGTCCCTGACCATCTTCGGCGAAAGCCACGGTCCGGCCATCGGCGCCGTGCTGGACGGTCTGGCCGCCGGTCTGCCGGTGGATACCGATTTCATCAACATCCGCATGGACCGCCGCCGGGCCCGGGGGGACGGCCTTTCCACCGCCCGCACCGAGCCGGATGAGGTGGAGTTCCTGTCCGGCGTGCTGGACGGGCACACCACCGGCACACCCCTGACCCTGATGGTGCGCAACACCAACACTCGCAGCGGGGACTATGCCAGAACCGCTGCCCTGCTGCGCCCCGGTCATGCGGACTATACCGCCTTTGCCAAGTACGAAGGCTATCAGGACGCCCGGGGCGGGGGGCACTTCTCCGGCCGGATCACTGCCGCGGCTGTGGCGGCTGGGGCCATCTGTGAGCAGGTCCTGCAAAGTATGGGCATCCGGGTGTACACCCACATCGCCGCCTGTGCGGGGGTGCAGGACGCACCCCTGTCCAGCGCGGCGGGGCTGGTCATGCCTGAGCCGGAACCGGGACATTTCGCCCTGCTGGACCCGGACAAGGAAGCCCCCATGCAGGCGGCCATCCGGGCCGCCGGGTCGGAGGGAGACAGCGTGGGCGGTATTCTGGAAACGGTGGTCACCGGCATGCCCGCCGGGGTGGGAGAGCCCTGGTTCGACAGTGTGGAAAGCACCCTGTCCCACCTGATGTTCGCGGTGCCTGCGGTCAAAGGCGTTGAGTTCGGCGCCGGGTTCGGCTTTGCGGAACTGCGGGGCAGCCAGGCCAACGACCCTTTCCGCATGCGGGACGGGCAGATCCGGACCGCCACCAACCGCAACGGCGGCATCAACGGGGGCATCACCAACGGCATGCCCATCGTGCTGCGCACGGTGGTCAAGCCCACCCCCAGCATCTACCGCCCCCAGGATACGGTGGACTATCCCGCCCGGCAGGACGCCGAGATCCAGATCAAGGGCCGGCATGATCCCTGTATCGTGCCCCGGGCGGCGGTGGTGCAGAACAGCCTGACGGCTTTCGGCATCCTGGACCTCATCAGCATCCGTTACGGCACGCTGGCGCAAAAGCACGGCCTGCCACAGTTATAAACTGCCACGGGAAAGGGGAGAATCGGAAGATGGAATACGGTTTGATCGGTGCCAAGCTGGGACACAGCTACTCCCGGCAGATCCACCAACGGGCGGGCGGCTATGCCTATGAGCTGCGCGCCCTGCCCACCGAGGCCGACGCCCGTGCCTTTCTGCAGGCCCGGGCCTTCAAGGCCATCAATGTGACCATTCCGTACAAGAAGCTGGTCATGGAATACTGCGATGTCATCGACCCGGCGGCCAAGGCCATCGGTGCGGTGAACACCGTGGTCCAGCGGGACGGCCGCCTGTACGGTTACAACACCGACTACGCCGGGTTTGCCTGGCTGGCCCGCCGCCACGGCGTGGACTTTGCCGGGCGCACCGTGCTGGTGCTGGGCACCGGCGGCACCTGCTCCACCGTCAGCGCCGTCTGCCGGGATGCAGGCGCCAAGGCGGTGCTGCCGGTCAGCCGCCGGGGCGGCAAGAACGCCCTGACCTACGACCAGGCCGCCCAGTGCAAGGAAGCCGAGATCATCGTCAACACCAGCCCGGCGGGGATGTTCCCCAATGTGGGGGAATGCCTGCTGGATCTGAGCGCGCTGCCCAAGCTGAAAGCGGTGCTGGATGTGGTGTACAACCCCTTTCGCACCGAGCTGCTGCTGCGGGCGGAGGACCGGGGAATCCCGGCCTACTGCGGCTTTGAGATGCTGGTGGCCCAGGCGGCCTATGCTTCCGAGCTGTTCACCGGCACCACCATGGACAAGGACGCCTTCATCCGCACCACCAGCCGGGATCTGAAGCGGGAACTGAGCAATGTTTCCCTCATCGGTATGCCCGGCTGCGGCAAGAGCACGGTGGGCGAGGGGCTGGCCAAAGCCCTGAACAAGACTTATGTGGACCTGGACGAATGGATCGAACAGCACGCCGGCATGCCCATTCCCGACATCTTTGCCCGGGAAGGGGAGGCTGCGTTCCGCCGGTATGAGGCGGACGCGCTGTCCGAAGTGTCCAAGCGCAGCGGTCAGGTCATTGCCTGCGGCGGCGGGGTGGTCAAGACCCCCGGAAACACCCGCATGCTGCGCCAGAACGGCCCCGTACTGTGGGTGCGGCGCCCGGTGGAGTTCCTGGCCATGGGCGGACGCCCCCTTTCCACCGGCCGGGATGCCCTGCGCAGGATGGAAGCCGAGCGGGAACCGGCCTACCGCAGCGCCGCCGATGGGGTTGTGGACAAC